>CAUZNX010000001.1:0-22183 GCA_963580905.1 Dehalococcoidia bacterium
CTTCTCACTTGGCCGTTCAGGGTAGATCCCTTAGGCCAAGGCTCTGTTCACTTGGCCGTTAGTGGTCGCGCGCTTAGCCCCAGGCTCTTCTCACTGGGGCGTAGAGGTCGCGTGCTTAGGGCCAGGTGTAACTCACTGGCCCGTCCCGAGCAAAGCGCTAAGCACACGGCTCGCTTGCCGTTGTGCGGGACAAGGCGCGTAGCGAGGGGTGTAGTAGCGCAAGGAGCCTTCAGGCGACCAGCGCTTATCGCTACCGGCGACGAGCAAGGCGAGGAGCCGAGGCAAGCGAGCGCACTTCGTGAGCGCTTCAGTAAATCCCTGGCTCGCGACGTGAACCGAGCGCACTTCGCGAGGGCTTCACGACGACGAGGGGAGCGGGGCGGGGGACAACAAGCACTAACCCCCTGCCGCAGACTCGGGACGCACTACCCCGAGGCAAGGACCAAGGCAATGGGCGAAGCCCACTTGCCGCACAGGGGGGTAGGGCTTGATCGCTGTCGCTAAGCGACGAGCATTCATGCGAGGAGGAGCACCCACGGAGACGTAAGTCTCTGTGTGGTGTATCGGTGCGGGGGGGCGAGGGCCGCCGCCCCCGAGGTACGAGGGGGAGGTGTGCCCCGACCCCCAAGCCGATATAAGTGATTATCGCTGTGGTTGTGGGTGTGCTTCTCGGTTTTTGCCGATTGCAGGGAGGGGGGGGAGGGGGGGTTTTGCTGTCTTGTTTGTGTGTGGGGGTTTGGGTGCGGGTTGGTTGGTGTTTGGTGCGTAGGCGTGGGCGTCCCTGGGCCCTCCGTCCGTTGTCAGCACGGTTCCGCTGTGAGTGTGGCGGCCACGTTTGACTCTGCCCCGTGTCTCGGTGTTTGTGGGCACGGGGGCAGAAGCCCCTCTGACGGGCGATCGACGCTGGCAGGGCGAAGCCGACTGTGGGGGGTCGGTGCAGTGAGCATAGCAGGCGCGGGTGTATGGTGTCGAGGTGGAACTTGATGAAGTTTTTGATGAGTGGTTGGAGTCGCGGGTTTCGTCTGACGGTTTGGTTACTGAGGGCGGGTACGACACTGACTTGGAGGGGATGCGGAGTTGGCGGGCTGATATTTCTGAGTTCGCGTTGTGGTTGGCGGAGAAGGCGCCGGAGATATTCGATGAGTTCCGGGATCAGTATGTTGAGCGGGACCCGGTGGGGTGGGATGCGATCGTCGGGTTTGCTGGCGGTTTCCACGATAAGCCGGCTGGGCCTCCTGACGAATCTCAGTTAGAGAGCGATGTGCAATCGTTGGTGGATACGCCGGTTGGTGATCCTACTGATGGTGGTTTCACTGGTGATCCTGGGCAGCGTGTTGTTCCGCCGCCGGTTTCTACGACTCAGCCGCCGAGAACGACTCCGGTTACTCCGGTTATCCCGGTTACTCCGGATACTCCGCCTGGGATGGGTCCTCGGCATCCGGGGACTTGGCCGGTGGCGCCGGGTCAGCCGATTCGGCCAGATGGTCCTGAACGACAGAGCCGGCCTCCTGAGCGTCGGCCGCATGAGCGCCGGCCGGTTCCTGTTGAGGTGCCTGTTGAAGAGGAGCACGGACACCACTCCAATATCGGTCAGGGGTTTGAGAGACTGATCGGTCACCCCGATGCCGAGGTGGATCATTCGCGTTCGATCTGGCCGGGTAAGAGTGGATCGAGTCTGAGGCCGACCCGTGACCAGTGGAGTCAGGCTGGGTGGGACCCTGTGTTCAACTTTGTCGGTTCGCTTGTCGGTGGTTTGTTCGATCTGTTTGACGGCGAGGACGAGAAGAAGGACCTCGCCGAGGTTTACGGCACCGATGAGCCGGAAACCCGGTTCGCTCAGATGGAGGGTGGCTGGGTCGATGACACGCGACGCCAGTGAGATAGAAGCCTTCGACGATTGGCTGCGTTTCGGTATTGAGACAGGGTTCTGCGGGCCACCTGTCTGCACCACCCACGATGGGATTCCATCCTCCTTCGAGGAGGACGAGGTTTGGGAAGAGTTCGGTGAGGTCTGCATCCACATGATGCGCCTCTACGCCGACGCTGCTACGAAGCAAGGGGTCGAGGAAAACCACTCACCATCTACTTGGCGGTTGACTGAGAACGGCACCTAAGGTGGCATCTGGTCGGCCGATTTCTGCTGACACCTGGATCAAGTTCATGGAACTCCGGGACGGAGGCCAGTCGCGGTATGCGGCAGCCAACCGGATAGGGGTTTCGCAGCGGGCGGCTAAGGATTTCGAGGACGGCACCGGGTCAAGCATCGGCCGGCTGGCTAAAGCCGCCTACGAGGACACCCGGAAACCTTCCGTCATCCCAGCATCCTTACTGTCGCCAGAGGCGGTGGAAGCATTCGAGAACATTGAGATTTTTGCTCGGCGTTACTTTGGGTTGATCTTGATGCCGTGGCAGATCGAAGCGACAGAACAGATCATGGAACTGCAACGCTCTCCGTATGAAGAGTATGTGGTCATCAACGCTCCACCTGGCTCCGGCAAGTCCACATTCTTCACTCGCATCCTCCCAGCGTGGGCCACTGTCCGGGATCGCACCATTCGTGGAATGATTGGTTCCCACACCCAACGGCTAGCGGAGTGGTACACGCGCCGATTGAAGAACGAGTTTGAACGGTCGATCCCCGTGAGGGCTGAGACGAAAGATTTGAAACTCGGAATGGCGTTGGATGCCGCAGCCGTGTTGTCGGACGACTACGGCCGGTTCAAACCCGACATCAAAGAAGTGTGGCGGGCCGATCAGTTCACGGTGGCCCAGGAAGGCGATGTCCCTGTATCAGAGAAGGAACCGACCTGGACCTGCTTCGGTGTGGACTCAGGATTCCTGGGTGGCCGGTTCGATCTGATTATTTGGGACGACCTTTACGACCCTCGGAAAATGCGAACGGCTGATGCGCGCGATGACCTCAAGAGGTGGTGGGATGAAGTCGCGGAAACCCGGCTGGAACCTGGAGGGTTGCTGATCCTCCAGGGGCAGCGCATGGCTGCGGACGACATTTACCGGTACGCCCTGGATAAGCACACCGACTTTGAAGATGACGAGGAGATCGAGGGGGACCTGCCGGAAGATTTACGGTTGAACGGCGACCGGTACCACCACTTGTATTACCAGGCGCACTACCAAGACCTGTGCATGAACGAGCACAAGGTGACCGCTGAGCCTTGGCCGGACGGGTGCCTGCTGTATCCACGCCGATTGAACTGGCGGAAACTCAGCCACATCAAGAGCCAAACCCCTGACCGGTTTGAGATTCTGTACCAGCAGCAGGACGTTGACCCAGCCTCGGTGCTTGTCAACCCGGTGTGGATCAGCGGCGGGTTGGGTGACGACGGCGTGTTGTATCAGGGGTGCTGGGATGAAGGCCGGGATCTGTGGGAGTTGCCGGAGAATCTCCCCGGTGAACCTTTGATTGTCGCTACGGCTGACCCGTCACCGTCGAAGTATTGGGCGTTGCAGGTGTGGGCGTATGTGGAGGAGAGCGGCTGCCGGTATTTGTTGGAGTCGTACCGGCAGAAGATGGATGCCCCGACGTTTCTGGATTGGAACCACAACGAGGGTGTGTTCACTGGCATCGCTGAGGAGTGGTGGCAACGGTCGGTTGATATGGGCCACCCGATCCAGTATTGGGTGATTGAGTCAAACGCCGCCCAGAAGTTCATTCTCCAGTACGACCATTTCCAAAGGTGGTCATCTCAGAGAAACGTGAATCTGATCCCGCATTACACCCATGCACGGAATAAGGCTGACCCGGAATACGGGGTTCAAATGCTGGCGAGCATTTATCGGCACGGCCAAGTCAGGCTCCCTGGGAAACAGGGGACTGACGCCCGGCCCCATGCACTACTCTTGGTGAGTGAAGTGACCAAGTGGACAGCAGACGGTCACGGTGCCAATACCGACGACTGTGTGATGGCCCAATGGTTCTTCGAACATAATGTTCCCAATCTTCAAATACCCAAGGGGAACGTGGTTCCGATGTGGAGGCCGTCATGGATAACGGCAGCCAAAGGAGGCGGGCTCGTTGAAGCCGGCTGAGGAAATCATTGGGCTCCTGCGACAGCGGGAGTCCCAAATGGCACCTGGGCGCGCTCGAATGCGCGCTCTTCGGGATGCCTACAATGGCGATGTTGTTGTTCCGTTGCCGGAACTCGATGATAGCGAGCAGGTCGCTGTCGCTAATCTCGTTGCGCAGGGTCTCGACCAGACCGCTATGCGCATTTCGTCGGTCATGCCGGATGTGATATTCCCGCCGACCGCGGAGCATACGAAAGCCGCCCAGCGTAAGGCGTCGGTTCGTCGGCGTGCCGTGTTGGGGTGGTGGCAGCAGAACCGTATGGATTTGAAGTTGGGCCGTCGCGCCAGGCATCTCATCGGGTATGCGAGTTCGACAGTTTCGTTGAGGTTCAACAGCAAGACGGGTACCCCAGAGTGGATAGTTCGGGACCCGTTGACTTCGTTCCCGTCGCCGATGTTCGGCCCGGATGATCTTGAACCGTACGACTGCATTTTTTCTTACGAGCGGACACTGGACTGGTTGAAGGACCGGTACCCGGAAGCGTCGGCTGTTCTCCGCAGCGGGAAGAACCAGGGCTCGGACGTGTTCGAGTTGGTCGAGTACATGGATGGCGAGGAGACGGTGCTGCTCGCTGTCGGTAAGGCTGCGCCATCGCCGTCGTCGTCGTGGTCGGCGGAGGCTAGTTACGATCCGCCGGTAGCGGAGATTGAACGGGTTAGAAACCGTACTGGTGTATGCCCAGTGGTTGTCGCTGGCCGTGTGAACCTTGATCGGGCGCAGGGACAGTTCGATGGAATGCTCGGCATGTACCAGACGCAGGCGAAGTTGATGGCGTTGGAAGTGCTGGCTGTTCAGAAGGGCATCTTCCCTGATACCTGGCTGGTGGCCCGGCCTGGGGAGACCCCCCAGATTGTCAACACAGCGAATGGTCTCACGGGTGAGATCGGCGTGTTGAAGGGTGGCGAACTTCGTGACACCGGGTTGAACCCTGGGTTTATGACGAACCCGACGATTGACCGGCTGGAACGTGGGCAGCGTTTGACGGCTGGTATCCCCGCTGAGTTCGGTGGGGAGTCAGGGACGAACATTCGGACGGGCCGTCGAGGTGACGCGGTGCTGTCAGCGGTTGTGGATTTCCCCGTCCAGGAAGCGCAGAAGATGATTGCTGCGTCGCTGGCGGTGGAGAACAAGCGGGCCATCGCTCTCGCTAAGACGTATGCCGGCAACAAAGACAAGTCTTTCTATGTGTCTTGGAAGGGCGCTAAGGGGCCGGTGGATTACACCCCGAACGTTCACTTCGACAGCGACGAGAATGTTGTCGTGTTCAGCCATCCTGGGTCTGACATCAACAGTCTTGTTATTGGTGCCGGCCAGCGGATAGGTATGGGCACGCTGTCGAAGCGGGCGTTCATGCAGATCGACCCGCTGGTTGATGACGCTGAGATAGAGCACGATGCGGTTATCGCTGAATCGTTGGAGCAGGCGTTGCTTTCTTCATTGGCGACGCAGGCGTCGCAGGGGGGTATCCCCCCTGCTGATTTGGCTCGGATCGCCGAGTTGGTAAAGACGGATCGGGCAGAGTTGGCTGATGCTATTCAGCAGGTTCAGCGCGAAACACAGGAACGTCAGGCAGAGGAAGTACCGGCAGGGGCTCCCGAAAGTATGCCTGGCCTTGCTCAGCCGGGGGCTGGTGCGGAGGCGAGGCCCGCCAGCCCTCAGGCTGGGCAACCTTCTCTCCAGGATCTCTTAGCGCAGGTCGGCTAGTGCCCCGCCCTAAAGCGCAACCAGGACAGACCTACGGGAAGCGGAAGGAACAGGTCGAGTCGCAGCAGGCGATCCCTATTCCTAAGCGTCCACCTGGTGGTGCTGGCGGCTTTGGCCGCCCAACGGAACGGCCTCGTGAGCCGATCACGGCTGGTCGCCCCACTGGTCCTGGTGCCGGCCCGGAATCGTTGATGATGCCGACCGCTCCGACGGATGGGCGTGAACTTGAATACTCCAAGTCGCTGGTCGAGTTCCTTCCGATGTTGGAGGTGAGGGCTGCGGAGCCGGACGCTTCTGGCACTTTCCGGTTGTTTGTCCGGAAGGTTCGCCAGATGGCGGCTTTGGCATCCCCACCGAATCAGACCGTCTAGCCGTGGGCAGCATTTTCAATCGCATCGACGAGATTTGGGATGCCGGCTTTGAGGTAGGTCGGACTGGTGTCGGCACGATCGGTGATCTTGTTCAGGCTCCGTTTACCGATGACGAGTACGAAGGTTTCATCGGGACCATGTGGGGTGTCGCCAAGGATCGTGGTGCTGACCAGATCGTCAACCTGATCGGCCCTGAGGGGGTTGGCGGGGAAATCATCGAGGCGCTCCCTGAGGGTGTCCGTGCTCCTGGCCGGTCCCTCATCAAAGGTTTGGAGTGGGGTTACCGGGAAGTAGTCGGCGATCCTCTCTCCGGGTTTGTGACTGCTGTCGCTAGTTACTTCGATGGGGCAGAGGAGGACACCAGCATCTTCCTCACCGGTGAAGCACCGGACGACTGGGTGGATCACATCCTTGGTTTTACTGACAGGCTCGTTGAGGGTTACAAGGTCGCGCAGGAGCGCAGCCCAGGCCAGGCGGTTGTCTTGGCGTTCGCAGCCGGCGATGTGTTCGACCCGAACGCGGGTGCAAGGTTCGAGGGCACAGCCTGGTACACGCTTTCTACCGGAACGCTTGATGCCATGAGTCGGTGGTTTCTGTCGCCAGATGTTCTGGCTTTCAAGGCTGGTTCAGCGCGCCGGGCTTCCAATCGTGCCGCCCACTTCGCAAACTATTTCGGTGATGCGAAACCAACTGGCGGGGCGCTTTCCTCAGGGGTTCGAGCGCAGGCGGCTGCCGGTAGGAAGGGCACCGGGTTCGAGCGGTTCTCCGATGATGTAGTCAAGTTGGCTACGGAGTCCCCTGAACTTGGTGCGCTCCAGTTTTCTCATATCGCGCAGCGGTTGGCGGTGTTGCGTGTCCAAGCGACGACACTTCGGAACCGAATCCAAGTGTTGAAGGTTCAAAACAAAACGATCCCCGAGGCGTTGGCTGTTGATGCCAAAGCCGCGATGTTGGAGATCCGAGAGTTGCAGGGGATGGCCGACGACTCGGTTGCGTTCTTGGCGGGTCGGGTCAAGGAGAAGTTCTTGAAGAGTCACCATGACGGTGACCTAGTGGCGCACGAGGCTGCTGCTGCATTCCTCGGAGCGAACGGTTGGAAGGGCGGCGTTGACGATCTTGAAAGCGTCATGCGGTTCTTCATGGGTGAGGCTACGGCTCTTGAACGGATCGCGCAGACAGCACCGGAGGCGTTCCCCAGGCTGGCTCACTTGTGGAAAACGAAAGCCTGGGTGCCGAGCGCCCATCCGCCTGGTACCCCTGGCGCTGATGCTGTCGCGTTTCTTCACGCACAGATGGGACCGAAGGGGACCTGGCGTGGCGTAGAGGAGGATCTGCTGATCGGCTTGTACGGCACGTTGGACAAGTCGCTGGTGCCTACCAGCCGAGTCAACCTGGGTGACAGGATGATGAGGTCAGATTGGTTGCGTGACCCGGACGCCAACTTGGCTACTCGGGTTGCCCGTACCCCGGTTCGGGTGTTCAAGGACATGAAGAACCAGCAGCACATTTGGGCTGGTGACCCGAACAGCGGTGAGCACATGATCCGCCAGTTGCAGGAGTCGGGTCTCTACACGGCTGATGAGATGACTTCCTGGCGGGGGAAGTGGGCGGCTTCCCGCGATGTTGGGCGTCCCCTCATGGCGGACGAGAAGCAGGCGGAGTTGCTTATCCGGATGCTGGAGAAGCATCTACCGGATTTGTCGCCGGATGACATCGACCGTTTGCTTACGGATTTCAGGATCAGTAATAAATCGGCGCAGGTAGTTATGCGGGACGCCCAGATGTTCGACGCCGAGAACTCTTTGATGAAGGTCGTTGACAATGTGACTGGTGAAACGATGGAGATTTTTTCTCCGTTGACGCCTTCCCAGTTGAAGAACTCGTTTATTCTTTTCGATGTACGACAGATGAACAGAGAACTGAAACGGTTTGCAACGAAGGGATTTGCCCAGCCGAATGCCGCTGGGGAGTTTACGAAACTGGCGCTTCAGGAAGTCATGTCGTTGTGGAAGGCCGCTCAGTTGCTTCGGCCTGCCTGGGTGTTCCGGGTGGTTGGTGATGAGCAGTTCAGGATGATGGCGAAGATCGGGTCGATGGCCCGGCTCAGCGAGTTGTTGAAGAACGACCGTGGTCATTATGTGAGAGCGGCGATGTCGCGGAAGGTTGTCAAGGACGGTGAGGTCAGTAGTAAGGCCGTGAGGAAACTCTTGGGTTTCCGCGCTGGTGTCACTGGCGGTCTCGGTTACTTGGTTGGTGGCCTTCCCGTGGCCGCCGGGTTTGCTCTTGCTTCCGGGGTTAGAAACGTTCACAACGTCCGCCGGTTGACCCGGCGGGTTGGTGACTTGAACCGGGCGAGGGCGTTGGTGAGAACCGGCGAGAAGTTCAGCATTCAAGAAGCCCAGAACATTCTCAAGAAGTACAAACTCGGGAACATGGACATCCTCGGCTACGAGGTTGAGGCCGCGTTTGGTGATGCGTTTGCGTCGGCATCTCAGTGGACGAAGTTGAACAGCGCCTCGAACCAGGCTGGGTATCTGCTACTCCAGGAGGAGCGAAAGTTCTACGAGGGTCTTGATGCGACGTTCGGTGGTGCTTGGAACCGGGTGTTCGATCCGACTGACGGCAAGGAGTTCAACAACTTCTGGGAACGGGTCGTCAACGATCAGTGGGCCAACAACCCTGTCGGGGCGATCGCTTTCAGGACTCACAGCCTGAACGTGGCGAATGACCAGGCAATCCGGGTCAGGAACCTTGAGCAATGGTTGGAGACCGGGCCTGGTCGAGCGTTCAAGAATGACAACAAGTTGCGTTTCAGGAATGACCCGGATGGCGAAGTTTGGGCTCAGCAGGTAGTCGAGGCTGCGGACAGGATGCTCGACCCGACCCTTGCCCGCACCTTGCGGGATCGTTTGGCTGACGGCGGCCGGGTCACGATCGACGATGTTCGAGCACACGCAGACGACTTGCGTGCGCAGGGCACGTTGGGGCCTGGTGACGACTGGCGGGAACTTGTCGGCCCGGTCCACGGTCAAGAACTAGAAATAGCGAGTCGCCCGCAGTCCGCCCTGGAAGCCCTCCACAAGCCGATCAACGCCGCCTACGAGCGGCTCGGTTCCCTAGGTACAGATCACCTGTCTCGCAACCCGTACTTCCGGCATGTGTACCAGAACGAGATGAAGCGGCGCATCGGGAAGTTCCAGGAAACCGGCGGTGAATATGTGCTCGACCACGGGGCGCTCCGGTCGATAGAAGCAAGCGCCCGACGTAAAGCACTCATGGAAACCCGTGACCTCCTTTACGACCTGGCTGAGAGTTCCCGGTTCGCTGACCTCGTTCACAACCTGATGCCGTTCTACAACGCTTGGCAGGAGGTCTTGACCAGATGGGCGGGGCTTGCTTGGGAGAACCCAGTGTGGGTTTCCCACGCCAGGATGGTTCTCGAAGGGGAGGTAGACCTCGGCGATTTCATGCAGACCGTCGAGGACGACCGGGGCGAGCGGTACTACCAGTTCCGTGTCCCCGAGTTTGCTAGAGGGCTGGTGAAGAACGGGTTTGCAAATCTGGCCGGTGACGACTTCGGGTTGATCCGATTCCGCGCGGACAGCCTCAACATGGTGACCCAGGGACTCCCAGGGTTCGGGCCGCTTATCCAGTACCCGGCGTCGAAACTGGTGATGGAGAAGCCGCAACTCATGGAGGCTCTCCAGTTCATGTTGCCGTACGGGCCGGTTGATTCTCTCAGAAATACTTTCCTTCCCGCTTACGGGGAACGTATCTATTCGGCCCTGTCCCAGGACCGGGCTCACGAATCTCAGGTTCTACGGTTGATGATGCACCGGATGACAGAGATGGCTGAGGGTGAACGCGACGAGATCGACTTCAGCGACGGCGACGCAGTGGCTGCATTCATTCAGGAAGCACAGAGTGATGGCCGGAACTTCATGTTGTTCCGTGCTGTGGCCTCAGCGTTCTCGCCGGCTCAGGTTGGGTTCTCTTCCCCGTACCAGCCTTACATTGAGAAGTACCGGGAGATGAAACGGAAGGACCCTAAGGGTGCTGACGACGAGTTCATGCGGTACCTGATGGCTGAGGGGCAGGCCGGGTTCTTTACTTTGGCTGCCCGCACCACGCGGAACAACGAGGGGTTGCCGTCTACGATTGAAGCGGTCGAGATCCGGGAGAAGTACCAGGATCTCATCAACACTTACCCGTCGCTTGGCGGTTTGATTCTCGGCATCGAGGGTGGTGGTGCCGCGAAGTTCAACGCTGCGGTGTACGAGCGGCAGTTGAATGAGGAAACGTTCCCAGGTTCGGGTGTGACACGCCGGGAGAGGTTGACGCCGTACGAAATGATCGTGGATGTGCGGGAGCGTGAAGGCTGGGCGACGTATGGGATGATTAGTGATGTCATCCAGACGGCGATGCAGGCCCAGGGGCTTCGGAATCTGAGGGGGAAGGCGGGTAAACCACTCGCTCAACTCAAGCGGGTGGTCGTTTCTAACCTCGCTGAGCGGTATCCACTCTGGTATCGGGACTTGCGAGACCCGGAACTTTCCGAATGGCCGGAGAGAATCGAGGGGATGCGGGCTATTGTTGCAGATGAACGCCTTTCGGGACGGCAGGACATTGAATCACTTGGTGGTTATCTCGCTGCGAGAGACATGGTGACGGGTGTGCTTGCCTACCGTGCCGCTTCGGGGGGTGCATCAACGCTGTCGGCCGAGGCCAACACGGATCTTAGACTTATGTGGGAAACGGTAACGGACAACATGATCGAGAACCCGACGTTCTCCGACCTGTTTTGGCGGTGGTTGGAGTACGACAAGTTGCTTTCGGAGACCTGGCCGCCTGAGCAGAAGGCATTGAAGTTGGGGAAGGTGGCAGGATGAGCGTGCACCCAGTTCAGATGACTCCCGAGGAAATAATGCAGGCGTTGTCTGAGTGGATGGTGAGCACAGGCAACCTGTTTGAGGGCCAGATGGGCCAGTTCGTCGAGGCGGACCAGCAGTATTCCGGGCTGGTCCCGTCGGGTTACTCGCTGGAGTTCATGTACCCGCAGGATCTGGAGTCAGGTGACTACGAGTGGGAGTGGGACCCTGATCGTGTGCTCCCGATTTCGGAAGAGGCCACTACCGGACGCCCATCCGAAGAAGGTGTTGGCGGGTTCGGTGCCACGATGGAAGCCATGCGGGCAATAAGCAGGGAGCCGTCCCCAGGTGAAGAAGGAGCGATCGAGACTGACGTACCGGTCATGCGTGCTTACACGATGCGTGACGAAATCGACAGATACCTCAACACCATCCCCGGTTCAGCCGCACAGGAAGCACTCGCCGAAACCCTGTGGTCCAACAACTTCTACACGGATGGCACCAGCCGAGACGAGATACTGCAACCACGCCACATCGACTCCGCGTTCCAACTTGGTGTCACATGGGGAGCACGGCAGGGTGTCTCTATTTGGGACATGGAAGCAGGCCCAGGCCGGGAGGACACGGCGGCCACGGCGCTCACCGATGCGTCGATCTATCACTCGGCGGAGACGGCAGCGAAGCAGTCGTTCGGTCGTAGTGCTACTTCCGCTGAGAAGCAGATGGCGGTGAAGATTTCTCGTGCTTTGGAAGCAGCAGGTGTGCCAGTGTCGCGGGCGGACATTGCCGCAGAGTTGGAAACTGGTGCCCCCGATGAGGTCAAGGCGAGGGACATGAGCACGACGCTTCGTTACCTGATGAAGGCTATGGCTGGTCGGGGGGCGAGTTAGTCATGGGTCTTGACGACTTCACTGCGGGTGCTGCTGATCCTGGACGCATGTCGTTCGAGGACAGGTTGCGGTTCGCTAAAGACCTCCTTTCCAATCTTGATGCCCCGGAGACTGCCGGCAATGTGCATTTCCTGTTGGCCTGGATGGCGAAGGAGAACACCACCGCTGGGGGCGTTTCGAGTAACGGCTCGGGGTTCAACCCGTTGGCTACAACTTGGAACTTTGACGGCGGAGCGGCGGCTGGCGATAGGCCGATCAACGGGGACTCAACTCAGAACGGCGGGAACCCGGTTCAGGAATACGGCACTTGGGAGCGTGGCCTGATGGCGACTCTGCAAACGCTTCTCGGTAAGCCGTCGTGGAAACCGGAGGGCCACTACTCGAACCTGGTCGCGGCGCTTCGTGAAGGCACGAACCTTGACAAGGTGTCCGCTGATTCGGTGATCCTTGGTGAACTTCAAACCTGGGGTTCGATCAACGTCGATAATCCGCAGTTCGGTACTCGAACCGGGTACTCGTACGAGGAGTTGGCAAAGGGGTATATCACTGGGGACCAGCCTGAACTGGCTGATGATGGCCCCCTGGATTTCCGGGCGATGCTGTTGGATAAGTTTCCTAATCTTGCAGCGGCCGGATTGTCGGGCGAAGAGTTCGAAGCGTTTTACCAGAACGCTTTGGACATCGTGGCGGAGCATGGGCTCGAAGGGTTGGATCTGCTCCAGACCAGCGCGGAAGAGTTGGTCGCGGAGATGCCGTCCGATGAGGAGCCAGCCGTTGTCGTAGAGGTCCCCGTTGTAGATGATCTTTACCCTGGGCTGGAAAGGCCGGTGTATGACGGCGATTCCCCGTCGGGTCTTGCGATCTTCAACGCTCTCCTCGACAACCCGTTGTTCGCCCCTGATCTCGATTCCGATACGTTTTCATTTCGTCAGCCTGGGCCTGGTGATCCGGGCACCGGTTATCGGGATGAGTTCCTCCAGGCCGTGGGGTCGTTCGGCGGGAATAGTTACATCGACTACGACACCGCGCGTCGCTTCGCTGAGGGGTTGTTCCTCAACTTCTCGGACGAGATGCTTGATGAAGTCGCACAGATTGTTTCGTCGGTAACCGCTGAGCAGTACCCCGACGAAGCGTCGGCGTATGTTCCTCCCGCCGGGCAGCCGGAGTCTTGGAACCCGGTGGCGGAGTTCGGTTTCATGGCCGACTTCCTCAACCACCCGGAGATCGGACCACTGCTGCGGCAGGCCGCGGACGAAGGCTGGGACGAACAGAAGTTCATGGACGCGATTTACCTGACGGGCTGGTGGACTCTGACAGAGACCGCTGACATCCGGTTCCAGTTCATGGAGTCATGGCAGCCAGCCCAAGCCACAGCGATGAAGGACAACCAGGCGGCTGCGATTCTCAAGATCGCAGACCGGCTTGACATCGCCATTGACCCAGGCCGGTTGGGTGATATGGCACGCAACTCGATCGTCGAGTCGTGGACGGCTGACGACATGAACAGGAAGATCCTGGCCGAAGCATCCTGGGCAATGGGCGAAGCCGAGGGTGGAGAGATCGGTGGGAAGATGCGAACGGTTGGCGGGTATGTCGATAAGTATTTCGTGCCGCATAGCGCAAGCCAGATAGAGGAGTTCGCCCGCAAGTTGTACCTTGGGGATGAAACAGAGGCGGGGCTTGAGGCGTACTTTGCGAACCTGGCGAAGGGGCAGTACCCGTCGTTGGCTACCCACATTGACCGCGGGTATACGGTGAAGCAAATCTTTGATCCTTACGCCCAGCAGATAGCCGGCCTTCTGGAGATACCTGCTACGAGCGTGGACTTTGTGAACGATCAAAGGTTCCAACCGATCATTGACCACATCGGTTCCGATAATGAGCATCGCCCGATGACGTTGTGGGAGACGGGTGAGTATGTCCGTGGTCTCGACGATTGGCAATACACGGATAATGCCAAGACCTCGGCACGGAAACTTTCTGATTTCATTGGTCGGAAGTTTGGGAGCGTTGGCTAATGGCAACCACCATTATTGACGGCAAGGAAGTTACTTACGCCCCGATTCTGAAAGGTCAGGAGGACCTGGAGAATCCGCTCGACCCAGCCCAGGTCGCTGCTCTGGCTGCTAATGGTGCCGAGTTCCACAACGAGTACCTCATGTCTCATGGCGGCAGTTGGTCCGATCCGTTCTCCGGGGTTCAGATCGGTCAAGTCGAGGATTGGTCCGGGGTCACAAGCATGTGGACTCGCGAACCGGGCGCTGCTGGGCCTCCGGGCATGTTCGAGCCGGGTGGTGCTCGGGTCGGTGACGCGATGGCAACCTCGAACATCCAGACGAAAGCCGGTGAGATTGACCTGACCGACCCGGTTGCCGATCAGAAACTAATAGATGACACGGCGCGGGCTCTCATGGCTAATACGTTCACCCCTGACCGTGCCGCCGCTACCGCTGGTTGGGACGAGGTGTATGGCGAGGGGTACCTGGACTCGGTGCGTGCCACGGGTACTGGCATGGATCTCCTCACCGGTGGCCGGGTGGATTCGGCTGCTGGGTTCGCTCTGCCAGCCGCGGACACAAGTAGCGAACCGGGCGGAAGCGAGATCCTGCCAGCGGACCCGCTGGGGCTGGGCACCACCTTCGACGATCCTCGGACGGCCCGCGAGATCGTTGCGGATGCGTTGCGAGGCTACGGCCTGGAAGCGTTGCTCGATGACCCTGAGTTGAATCTGATTGGCAGATGGCAGGCCACTAACAATCTGGATGCGATATGGGCTGCTGTCCGGCAGGCACCCGTCTACACGGCCAGGTTCCCTGGGATGCAAGCGTTGGCTAAGCAGGGCCGGGCCATAACGGAGAGCCAGTACGTTGACCTGGAAGAGGGTTACGCGAAGGCGCTTCGCATGTACGGGATGGCCCCAGAGTATTTCGATTCGCCAGACGACTTCGGTGACTGGATTGCCGGAGACGTTTCCGTTTCAGAAGTGACAAGCCGGCTCGGTGTAGCAACCGACGCTGTGCTTGCTACGAGCCAGACGACTAAGGACCTGCTTCTAACCTGGCACGGGATAGATGCTTCCGATTTGACTGCCTATTTCCTGGACCCTGAGAGAGCGACGACAGTGTTCGAGGAGCGGGAGATGTTGGGTGCTGCCCGGATTGGTGGTGCTGCTGCTGAGACCGGGTTCGGCCCATTGTCCAAAGCGACCGCGACGACGCTGCGTGCTGCTGGGGTTACTGAGGCGGTGGCTCGTGCAGGGTTCGCGGAGATAGCGCCGTCTACGTTGGCTGAGGAAACTGCGTCGGAGGGTCTCTACACAGATCCGGTAACCGGCCGGCAGATGGTGAGCGCCGCTGTGGTAGGCCAGCAGAAACCGGGTGACATCACTCGGGCAGAACTGGCGGGCGCGAAGTTCGGTACCGATCCTGAGGCGGCACGCCGCATAGAAGCACGGAGACAGACACGTTTGGCTGCTTTCCGGCAGACGGGCGGTCCCGCTATGACGGGTGGCGGAGTGGTCGGATTAGGTTCCGCGTCGTAACTTCGTGGTACGGTTACAAATAGATGGTGTTGGCCGCGGACTTCGCTGCTCGCGAGTGCTGACATTATCTGGCCGCCGGCTCTCCTCCTGGGTCGGTGAGAACCAAAGGGAGAGAACATAGATGGCTGACGAAACAACCTCCGAGGCTGTTGAACTAGACGCCAACGGCGAACCAAAGCGGAACTTCCGTCGGGTTCTGGAAGATAGGGCAGAAACAGCAGAGGCCAAAGTGGCTGAACTGGAAGCCCGAGTTTCCGGATTCTTACGGGATACTACTTTCCGTGATGCGGGCATTGACATGGCTGATTCGCGCCAACAGTATTTCATTCGTGGATACGACGGCGAGATGGACGCAGAGTCAATCCGGGTAGCGGCAGTAGAGGCGGGGTTTATCTCCGACTCAGGGCCGACAACTCCGGGTGTTCCGTTGCAGCAGGGTTCCCCTGAGATTCCTCAGGAGACTCCCACGTTGCAGCAGGAACTTATGGCCCAGGATCGGATCGCCAATGCTGGGGCTCAGAGCCGACCGGTTACTCCACCGGATCTGAATAGTCAGATCCAGGCGACAACATCGCAGGAGCAACTCCAGGCGCTGATGGAATCCCAGGGGTACACGTTCAACGTCCAGGGCTGATTGTTTCTCTGCTTCCTTCTCTCAACAACAGGAGTATTGACTTATGGCTTACACCCAAAAGTCATCCGTAGCGAGTGACCAGGCTGCTTTCGAGCAGTTGGCTTACTTCGCGTTCCGGTCTCAGCCGTTGCACGCGGACTATGCGTCCGTCCGTGCAACCAAGCAGACTCACCGGGGCTCAGGGGTGACGTTCACCATTTACGCTGATCTTGCGCAGGCCACAACGGCTCTGACCGAGACCAGTGATGTCACAGCAGTTGCAATGTCGGACAGCACCGTTACGGTGAACCTGGCCGAGTATGGCAATGCTGTGGTCACGACTGCCGCACTTCGCGGACAGTCCTTCTTCAACGTCGATTCAGATGCAGCCGCGATCGTTGGTTACAACGCCGCGGATTCTCTGGATCAGGTCGTTGCTGACCTGCTTTATGCCGGCTCGAACGTCAAGTACGTTTCGCAGTCAGCACGGGGCTCACTCGTAGCAGCCAACGTCATCACGTCGTCGGTTGTACGCGAGCAGGTGGCTGCTATGAGAACGGCCTCTGTGCCGACTTTCAATGGCGGCTCATACATCGGGTTCATCCACCCGGATGTGGCTTACGACTTCATTGGCGGCACAGCCGTCAACGATCTGCGGTCGTTCCAGATCCGTCAGGATGCGTCTGGTGTTCGCCAGGGCAGCATCGGGACATTCGACGGTGTTGACTTCATCGAGACGCCTCGGGCTCTGCTCGTCGCTGACGGTGGTTCCAGTACTGCCGATGCCTACGGCACGGTCATCATCGGCCAGCAGGCCATAGCACATGCCTTCTCGACGATGTACGGGGCAAACCCGTCGGTCGTGGTTGGTCCTGTGACTGACAGCCTGCGTCGCTTCCAGCCTGTTGGCTGGTACGCCATGTGCGGCTACGGCCGTTTCCGCGAGGCTGCGATCCGTAGGATCGAATCTTGCTCAAGCATCGGGGCCAACTAGGACCCGAAACAGTAGGTACTGGCGGGGATCGGTGAGCAGCGGAGCCGATTCCCGCCCGTATCGCTAAGGACACTTATGACATACGTCGTAAAACCAAAACAGAAGCGGCGCAAGCCGGGGAAGAAACGCTGATGGGCAAGTATTCATCCGTCGGGATTCTCACTAAGCGGGGTACTTCTAAGACCTCGACAGTAATCAGGGAATCGGGTGTTGTTGGTGGTACGACAACGGAGCATTGGGACGGAAGGGTGGATGCTAGGGTTATCCCTGAGTCCGTTGAGGTCCGAGTGATCCAGGAAGGTGACAAGTAATGGCAGTTACAGCATCGGGTCTGTTCCTGCCGACTTTCGTGGACATCCTGGATGCCACGCAGTTGGCTATGAACACGGCTTCGGACACATTCAAGGTCGCGATGATTACCAACAGCGCCACCCCAGACTTCGATACCCACGATCATTGGTCTGATCTTTCTGGTACCGAGGTTTCTGGTACTGGTTACACGGCTGGTGGTGCAGCCCTCACGTCGGTTACTTGTGCCGGGGCTTCTGGAACAATCAAGTTCGATGCGGCTGATTCGTCGTGGACAACCTCGACTATCACCAACGCCAGGGCTGCGGTTGTCTATGACGACACGTTGGCTTCTGACCCTCTGGTTTGTCTCGTCAACTTCGGGGCTGATTACAGTTCCGCGAACGGGACGTTCACTATCACCTGGAATGCCAGCGGTATTTGGACGCTGGATCTGACGCCGTAAGGGGCTGACTGATGGCTACCGCTTATCCTGGCGCACTAGATACTTCTGGTTCTCAACTTCGGACGGACATTGCGTCCACTGACGATCTTGATGCGTCAGGTAAAGAGCACGATGTGATGCACGTCAATGTGCATGGTGCGACTATTGCCCTGGAAACGAAGATGGGCACGGGTACGTCGAACGCTGCGTCTGCTACGGCTGGGCATGTTCTGACTCATTCGTCTGGTGGCGCTACAGCGTGGGCGGTTACTGCTGCTGATGCGACGAAGTTGCCGTTGGCTGGTGGCACGATGAGTGGTGAACTTGTCGCCGCTGACCAGTTGGTGACTCGCCCGGAAATGAAGGACTATTCCGAAACGGTCAACATCATTGGTGGGACTGGTGGCGGTACGCAGGACATCGACTTGACGTTGGGCAACGTGGTGACTGCCACGGTTGATACCAGCACTAACACGTTCACGTTCTCCAACCCGTCGCCTACCGCTAAGGCGTGTTCGTTCACCTTGTTCCTCACGAATGGTGGGTCGCAGACGGTGGCTTGGCCTGGGACGGTTGATTGGGCGGGGGGTACTGCTCCGACGCTTACAACGTCCGGGGTGGATGTCTTGACGTTCACGACGGTTGATGCGGGTACCATCTGGTACGGGTTCGCTGCTGGCCTGGCGATGGCGTAATGCCTCTTGGGGCATTCAAGGCCGGGTTACTGGGTGCGTCTGGTGGCGCTGCGGCGTTGGAGTATTCCACAACTGGTTCACCAACCTTGCGTGAATACACCGGTTACAAGTCCCTGCATTGGACGGGTTCAGGCAACTTCGTGATTACGGCAGGGGCAGATTCCCAGACGTTCGACATCTTTGTCATAGCGGGTGGTGGCGGTGGCGGTGGCCCCGGTTACACCGGTGCGGGTGCGGCTGGCGGCGGCGGCGCTGGTGGGGCAAGGACTTTCACGGCTCAAGCACTTACCGCTGCGACCCATGCGGTGACCATTGGCGCCGGTGGCGCTGGTGGGATTAGCGCCAGCACCCAGTACGGCGTGCTTGGCGGCAGCGGAGGGGTTAGTTCCTTTGCAATCTCGGGGGGCAGCACCCATTCGAGTACTGGCGGCGGCGGCGGCGACCGCTCCAACGTCCAGGGGACCGGCAGCCCCCGCAGCGGCGGTTCCGGCGGCGGCGGTGGCGGTGGGGATACTGGTACTGGTGGCAGCGGCAACAGCAACTCATACAGTCCTTCTGAGGGGAATGACGGTGGTGACAGCGTAGGAGACCTCTACGATGGCGGCGGTGCCGGTGGTGGCGGCGGTATGGGCGGCGCAGGAAGCGATGGGACGGGAGTCTCTTGGTCGGGTAACGGTGGTGCCGGTGGGGCTAACGGAACCAACAACTATGCCGATGGGACGACGAGTGGCGTAGGGGTCGGACAATGGGGCGGCGGTGGTGGCGGCGGTGCTGGCTATCTAGGCACCGGTGGCGCTGGGGGCGGTGGTGGCGGTGCTGCTGGACAAGAGGGCATCCCGAACGGCACGCCGGGTTATACAGCCGATTCTGCTACAGCCAGCACCGGTTCTGGTGGCGGTGGAGGCCAGCAGGATTACAGCACGGGCGGCGCAGGCGGCAGCGGTGGAGTAGTAATCAGGTGGGCCGTCTAATGGCTCATTTCGCTGAAATAGACGAAAGCAACACTGTCGTCAACGTGGTTGTTGTCCACAACGATGTCACTATTATCGACGGCGTGGAGGACGAACAGCGGGGCATCGACTTCCTCAATGACCTCTACCCAGACTCGGGGACATGGGTCCAGACTTCGTACAACCACAACATCCGCTACCACTACGCCGGGATCGGCTACTCATGGGACGGCACAGGCTTCGCCGCCCTCCAGCCGTACCCGTCGTGGTCGCTGGACGAGAACTACGTCTGGCAGCCACCCAGCCCGATGCCAACGGATACGGTCCATTATTGGGACGAGGACACGACCTCATGGGTTGAGCAAGCAGCCGAGTAATGCCCGCCCTCGTCCACGAACGCTTCGAGGGCGACTGGCAGAAAGCCTGGTCAGGTAAAGCCCACAACGGTTACTCGACTACCTCGCGCTCTGAGGGGTCCACTGGGCTACGCATCCTGTTTCGCAAGGGTTCCCATTACGGCTGCGATCTGCGTCAGGAAGTACCCCCAACCCGTCACGTTCGCATGTCGTACTGGGCGCGGGTTGCCTCAGACTGGGCGTCGCATTCGACAGGTAAGACCGTCGGCTTCGCTGATCTCCGCTGGAAGGGGCTTCTCGGTCAGTCGTTGGGGCATGGTAACCGTCGGCCTTGGCCGGAGGGGTTCTCGTTTCGTACCTGGTTTGGACCGGCTTCCTTTGGGCGGTGCCCTATCGGCATGTACGTCTATCACCAGGGGCAGAGGAAGCCGTGGGGTGATTCGATCCCTGTCGGGTCTCTTGTGGTTGGGGCTAAACATGTCCTGTTTGAGGTGGAAGCCGACTTGGATGCCGGGTTTATCCGGGCCAGGTTGGATGGTGGTGCCTGGGTGACTCACCCGATTCAGGTCGGGGAGTTGACAGCGGTCACGACCGCCTGGTTGGACGGCTACTACGGCGGGGTCAAGAAAGCCCCAGCCAACATGGCTTGGGATATCGACAGTTACCGCCTGGATGATCTCACTGAGCCGGTGGCTGGGTCGATCGCCGACGAGTTGCACGCTCTCGCTGATCGTGTTGCTTTGTTGGAGGGGGTCTGACCTGTGGAATGGATCGGGGCGTTCGGTGTTATCGCGGCAGCGACTGTGACTGGTTTGTTTAGCATGAATCTGCGTCGCCTCAACCGTGACAACACTGAGCAGCACGGCCGGTCCATTGACAAACTTGACCATTTGACTAATCAGGTTGAGGGTGTGGCTGAGAATGTGATTGGGTTGACGGTGTGGACGAGGGTCCATGAAGAGAAGCACCGCTTGATCGAGGAGAACGGCCGTGGCTAACTACCGCGCATCGTTTGATTACCGGGATGCGATCCGTGATTACTCTGGTGCTGGGCACATAACGGTTACCCCAGCAACTATCGCTTGTGTCGCGACTCTCCCTGAGGTCCAGCGGAGTCTCCCGTACCAGGCAGCCGGGGTTGATTACCGGCAGACCGTTACGACTTACCGTGGGGACAACGCTTCCGAGGTCAACATCGGAGCGGACCCTGCGATAACGGCCGTTATCGGTGTTGGTGCGTTACCTGCACCTGTGGTTGTTGCGGATGCGAATACTTCCCCAGGGGTTATCGCCGGGGTTGGTGCCGTACCAGCAGTTTCGGTAGCGAGCGTTGTCGATGTCGCAGCGGGTGTTGTCGCCGGGATCGGTGCTATCCCGAGTGTCGTTGTTCTTCTGTTCACTGAGGCTTTGCCGGCCGTCGCTGCTGGTGTTGGTGCTGTACCCGCAGCGGTGGTTACCGGGAACGCTGATGTCGCCCCGGCTGCTGTGCCTGGGATCGCTGCTATCCCTGCCGCTGCCTCCATTGTCGGCACAGCGAACGCTGCTCCGAACACGGTTGCCGGGGTGGTCACTGAGATCGGCCCGAGTCTCCAACACCGGTACCAGCCCACCTACCAGAACACGCTTCCCCGCCTGGCTAAGGGCGAAGCCAACTACAACCCGTTGGCTGCGATGAACCAGTTGGCCCGGTTCTACTCTGTGGGGTCGGCGGGTATCAACGTATGGATCGTGTCGAACGCCAGTGTGTCTACGACCCAGCCGGCGGATGAGACTACTATTACAAGGACGCTTTACGGGGCTCACGAGAGCCCCACCGATTTGACATCTACTGAGGTCGCGTTGTTGATAACGGCAGGGTATGGCATGGACGTTCAGGTGGCTGCTTGATGGGTGAACTACGGTGGGAGAACAATCGTTGGGTGTGTGACGACACGCCTGAGGAGAAGGCCGCGTTCGCTGCGAACGTCAGGACGTTGATGATTGCCCCGTCTGCTTTGCCGACCCGTAGCGGTGCGGGTGAGGACAAGAAGGCTTGGGCGAAGATGGAGAAAGATATGCCTGCGTACAAGCGTCTCCGGGATGAGGGGCTTCAGCCTCCTTCGGTGCGTGGTTCCGCTGATCTTGAGGCGAGTGCTGTTAGCAAGGCTGATATTGAATCGGCGGTGGTGGCATGACGGCTCAAACGTGGATTGACCGTACGCGGGATCTGCTTCTGGCTGGGACGGTGGAGCCACTCAACCGGTTGGATGGCGCTATCGCTAGCGGTACGACAGCGACGTTCAGTGTGGAGTTCCCGACTGGGGCGATCGCAGCAGGAACGATTATCGAGATCGACACCGAGTTGATGTACGTCACCTCTACCAGCGGGTTGAGTGTGA
>CAUZNX010000002.1:0-17747 GCA_963580905.1 Dehalococcoidia bacterium
GAACGTTTCCGTTAAGAATTCTAGTGCCCAACGTGGCAGACTGTCAATTATACACCCCGTCGCGGTCAACCAGTTTCACGATGCCGACGCCATCTCAGCAGTCCACCGGGGCCGGATTGTAACAATCCACAATACTAAGGTACTACGATACCCCACCTCTCGGTCCGGTGCGAGAGCGTTTCCCTCGCGGACCCAAAGCATGAAACAGCACAAGTCTCTGATAGAGAGAGGTTCTCCAATCTCCGTCGCCGTGGTACAATAATCAGGTTCTACACTGGCACAAATATGACCGAGCGCGGTGGCGTCCAAGGCCCACACCGGTCTCCTGAGGGAATTATCAAATGAGGGTAGTATTCCTTGAAGATGTTGCAGGCGTCGCCCACGGAGGGGACGTCAAGGAAGTTAAGAACGGTTTCGCACGAAACTACCTGATTCCGCAAGCGCTTGCTACCCCAGCAACGAACGAGGCGCTCCAGCGTACCCGGCGCCTCGGCAAAGAGGCCGAGACCAAGAGGCTCAAGACTCTAGCGGACATGAAAGAGCTGAGCGCGGAACTAAATGGCTCCCAGGTCGTGGTGGAGATGAGGGCAGGCGCAAGTGGACGCCTATACGGCTCGGTGACCAACATGATTGTCGCCGACGAGGTCGCGAAGCTCACAGACCGCGAAATTGACCGGCGCACGGTTCAGATACCTGATTCCATCCGCCAGGTGGGCGTCTACCCGATACGAATCAAGCTCCACCCCGATGTCGAGACCGACATCTCGGTGCTGGTGTATCCCTCTGGCACCGATCCCGCTGAATTCCTCGCAAGCCTTAGTGAAGAGGCAGAAGCCGACGCGGAATCCACCGACGACGACTCCGAGACCGACACTGCTGAGGCCACAGCCGACGTTGCGCCCGAATCGGAAGTCGAAGAGGCAGCCGCCGATGAGACAGCCGATGAGCCAGCCGACGACACGGCCGACGTGGAAGATGACGCCGACGCCACAGAGGATGCCGAGGAAGATGCACCCGAGTCTGAGGAGCAGGGCGACAGCGCCTAGCCCCCCGACGAACCAGGCCGCATTTTGACTCCCGTTTGCAGATTCCTCAAGACGGGGATATCGGGCCACGCATTCATGACCCAGGTTCAGCATTTTTCGCACCAGGTCGAACCACAGGCACAGGACACGGGCACCTAACCCAACGGGGTTCAACTGAGGGCCAATTCCTGTCACGGGGTTCACCTTTCCACCCCGGAACAAATCCGGTAAGATGGCCGAAAGCAGTATTCACGCAGCCCCATTAGGAAAGGCCTCAGTTGTACGCTGAACGACTTTTACCCCATGATCCAGAGGCCGAGGAAGCCGTTGTAGGCTCCGTCCTCATAGACGGCGAGGCCATCTCGAAGGTGACCGCGTTCTTGAAGCCGGACGACTTCTACGTCGAAAAGGCCAGGTTGACCTACGACGCCTGCGTCGCGCTGGCCCAGCGTGGCGAGCCGATAAACCAGGTGTCCGTAGGCAACGAGCTTTCCGTCCGGGACAGCCTGGAGCGGATCGGTGGGACCTCCTACCTTGGCCACCTCGTGAGCACCGTGCCTACCTCTGTCCACATTGAGCATTACGGGCGTATCGTTCAGCGTACCGCGACGATGAGACAACTTATTGGAGTGGCCGGCGACATCGCCGCCATCGGCTATGAGGCCGACCCCGATGTCGACACATCCCTGGGACGCGCCGAAGACCTGCTGTTCCGAGTCCGATCCGGCCGGGGAACAAGGGACTTTGTCCACATTCGTGAAGTGCTCGACACCTACATGGAAGGCACCGCGTCCCTCAACATGGACCAGGGCGAACACCTCGCCCCCATACCCACCGGTTTCTCCCAGCTGGACGAACTGCTAGGGAATGGGATGCAGCGGTCCGACATGATCGTGCTGGCCGCAAGACCAAGCCTGGGGAAGAGCAGCTTAGCCTTCAACATCGCACGCCACGCGGCAGAGCAGGGCTCGAGTGTCGGCATCTTCAGCCTTGAAATGTCCGCAGAACAGATTGCCATTCGCCTGCTCTCGGGAGAGTCCAACGTCGATAGCCACCGGCTCCGTCTGGGACTCGTAAGCGACGCCGAGGAGAGGCGGGTGCTCGACACCATTGGCCTGCTCTCAGAGTTACCCCTCTACATCGACGACACGCCAATACAGGGGATCGTCGAGATGCGGGGCAAGGCGCGGCGCCTCCAGACCGAAAAAGGCCTGGACCTCATAATCGTCGATTACCTGCAGCTTTTGGCTAGCAGCAGCCGGGTCGAGAACAGGGCCCAGGAGATGGGCGAGTTCTCTCGCTCCATCAAGGGCATCGCTCGAGACCTGGATATCCCGGTGTTGGCCTGCTCCCAGCTCAGCAGGGCACCGGAACAGCGACCGAATCACCGACCGATCCTCTCCGATCTAAGAGAGTCAGGAAGCATCGAGCAAGACGCCGATGTAGTCGCGTTCCTCTATCGCGAGGACAAGTACACGTCGCCCGAAGAGTGGGACCTTAAGAACCCCACAGAGCCCTATCCGAAGAACATGGCCGAACTGATCATATCCAAACACCGGAACGGCCAAACCGGCATGATTCCTCTCTATTTCCGAGAGGAGCTGGTCCGCTTCGAAAGCCTGGATCGGTCGGTCACATCGAGGGAATTCGCCTAGATGGGTTTTGCCGGGTTCCCACCAAAGGTGCGTTTCACCCCAGTGCCTAATCCGGTATTCGGCCCCCTATTGGAGCAGATCGATGACGCGGCGGAGTTGAAGTGTCTTCTCCGGGTCATCTGGCTCCTCCAGCAACAACGTGGCCATCCGCGGTTTGTCTCCCACGACGAAATCCTGGAAGACCAGGTACTGGCCAGGAGCATCGCGCGCGACCTTAGTGACCCCACCTCGGAGATAGAACAGGCCCTCGGCAAGGCGGTACGCCGTGGCACACTTGCCACCGGGACCAAAGGGGCAGGCGCCAGGCGGCGTCGCCTATACACGTTAAACACCCCGGCAGACCGCAAGGCGTTGGCCGAAGCCGCTGGGGCTAGCAATCCTCTGGAAGTCGAAGAGCCAGGCCCCCCGGCGGAGCCGGTGGAGCGTCCGAACATATTCGCACTCTACGAAGACAACGTGGGGATGCTGAGCCCAATGATCGCGGACGAGCTGAGAGAGGCCGAGCAGAGCTACCCCGTAGGCTGGATCGAAGACGCCTTCCGGGAGGCGGTTGGGAATAACAAACGTAGCTGGCGGTACATCGCCGCCATACTGGACCGGTGGGAGCGAGAGGGCAAGAACGATGCAGGATCTGGGCGGAATACTGCGAAAACTGGGTACCAGGAATACTTCCGGCGATAGGCCACCCGATGAACCCCTCGACGGGCCCGAGCCCTGTCCGAGATGTGGGGGCCGTGGCTGGCTAACTGCTGACGTACCGGTAGGCCACCCTGACTTCGGGCAAGTGATCACTTGCGAGTGCCAGCAGCGTGACATGCAGGCGGACGAGCACGACCGGCTGCTGCGGTATAGCAACCTGGGCGAGTTGGCCCGTTTCACATTCGAACTACTGAAGCCCGATGGGCTATCCAACGACGCGGACAGCGTCAAAAAGTTTCGCAACGCCTACCGTGAAGCCGAGGAATTCTGCGCCCATCCACAGGGCTGGCTGACGATCACTGGCCCTCACGGTACCGGCAAGACCCACATGGCGGCGGCCATAGGCAACCGGCTGATCGACAAGGGCCACGTCGTGTTCTTCGCTCACGTACCGGACCTTTTGGACCACCTCAGAGGAACCTTCGGTCCCAGCAGCGACGTGGCGTACTCGGACCTCTTCGAGCAGGTCAGGACCGCTCCATTGCTGATTCTCGACGGCCTGGGCAGTCACAGCACTACGCCGTGGGCCGAGGAGAAGCTGCGACAAATCATCAATCACCGCTACAACGCCGAGCTACCCACCGTTGTGACCACGGCCAACTCTCTCGATGACATGGACGAACTGATAGTCAGCAGGCTGCGAGCCCCTGGGCTTGGCCGCATACTGGAGTTGCGATCCACGACTCCAGAGCAGGCCAGCCGCGTTGGCCACATCGAGCCCCAGATGCTGAAGCGCATGACATTCGATACCTTCGACGCTCGCGGCAACAACCCCAACGCCGGTCAGCGGGCCAGCCTGGAGGCCGCTCTATCGGCTGCCAAGAACTTCGCGGCGGACCCGGACGGATGGCTAACCCTGTCGGGCAATACGGGCGTTGGCAAAACGCACCTTGCAGTAGCCGTGGCGGCCGAGCGCCTCGCCACCGGCGCTCCGGTCATGTTCGCCTTCGTTCCAGAGTTGATGGACTACCTCAGATACACATTCGGCCCCGAAAGCCCGGTTACCTACGACCGCGTCTTCGAGCAGGTCAAGAACACAAGCCTCCTAATTCTCGACGACCTCGGCAAGGAGCAGAGCAGCAAGTGGGCCGTTGAGAAGCTCTACCAGATCATCGTCCACCGGCACAACGCCAGGCTGCCGACGGTAATAACCAGCATGATGGAGTTCAGCGACGACCTGGATCCCATAACCTCTCGCATTCAAGACCCCTCTGTGTCGCAACTCATCAGACTCGACGCACCGGACTACAGGAACAAGCAACGCAGGCCCGCAGCGCAGCAACGCAGAGGCACCCGCGCGAGGCCCGCAGGCTGAGCATCGGGAGCCAGAGTTGCAGCCTCTGCGGAGTGTCCTCAGGGAGCCTGCCCGGCAACATACGGTACGAGGACGACGAGGCGGTCGTTTTCGACAACCACCTCAACTGGGTACCGGTCATGCTGCTAGTGGTGCCGCGCCGTCACATGACCCAAGACGAACTGTGGGGCAGCGGCCTTCTGATGGCCAAACTCGCTGATCTGGCGGTTCGCATGGGGCATGATTATGCACCTAACGGGTTTCGAGTCTTGTCCAATTTCGGGGACGACGCGCTTCAGACCCAATCCCACGGCCACATCCACGTCATCGGCGGCGAGTTCCTCGGCCGGTACGTGGGCTAGTACGACGACAATAGTCCAGGGGCATGCAGTGCGCCCCTATGTGTAGATATTGTTGCCGGGTCGCTCCGCTACCCCTTCCACCGGTTCATAATCGCCGTCCTGGTCGGCAGACTCATAAAATTCGGCGTCGCGGCCACAATCGGCTACTACGGCGCACCGATCATCATGGGGCTGTTCAGCTAGGCTTTTCGGAACATCGCCTTGAACAGGCGTGGGCGTGCGCTGCATAATGGCCTGGGCCAACCCTCGCCCCATATCCCCTAAAGTGAGGCCATTGCTATGCCGTCCCGCCCGACCATGGAGTTCGGATATAACCCGCCCACCGGAGTGCGCGGTCTGGAAGTCATCAGGCCGCGTGAGTACATCTCCGACCTGCACCGAGCGCTGGACGTTGCGTCCCAGAACTTCGGCTCGCTCTGGATCTCCGACCATATCAACTACGCCGACGAGTTCCGCATGGAGTGCTGGACACTGTTGTCGTGGATCGCAGCCCGATACCCAGGGCCAAAGCTGAGCACGATAGTGATGTCGAACACGTTCCGAAGCCCCGCGCTCTTGGCCAAGATGGGCGCAAGCCTACAGCACCTCAGTTCCGGCCGCTTTATTTTGGGCTATGGCGGGGGTTGGCACGAGGGCGAGCACCGGTCGTTCGGCTACGACTACCCAAGCCCTCGCACAAGGATCGACATGCTGGAGGAGGGGGTTCAGGTCATCAAGAAATTGTGGACGGAGTCCCCGACCAGCTTCGACGGCAAGTTCTACAACGTCGACGGTGCCCACTCTGAGCCGCTTCCAGACCCGGTGCCCCCCATCATGATCGGCGGCGCAGGCGAAAAGCGTACGCTGAAGGTGGTGGCAAAACACGCCGACTGGTGGAACGACCTGTCACGGCCACTAGATCAGGCTCGCCATAAACTAGAGATACTGAGGCAACACTGCGAGACAGAAGGCCGCGACTACGACAGCATCCGCAAGACCTTCACGGCCAGATTCTTCATAGATCGCTCGAACAAAAAAGCCAGAGAGCAGGCGGGGGATTGGCTCACTGCTGAGCAGCCGGGGATAGCGGGCGATCCAGCTTCAATCCGGGATCAGCTAGCACAGTTGGCCGAGCTAGGATTCGACCTGTGCATCGCGGTATTCCCGCAGTTCCAGGAGCTGGACGACATGCGACTCTTCGCCGACGAGGTGATCCCGGAATTCGCATAGGTGCTCATGTCACCATGAGCGGATGTGAAGGCTCAGGGGATGTGGGGGCGATCAGGCAGCAGGCGCGTCTGCAATCACGCCGTCCAGCATCGTCAGTACCCTTCCGCATGCGTTGCCTACGACCGCATCGTGGGTCACGATGACGATGGTCTGCCCGTTCTCCTCATTGAATCGCCGAAGCAGGTCCAGCACTTCGGTGGTGCTCGCCGAGTCCAGGTTGCCGGTCGGCTCGTCCGCAAGCAGCAGATCGGGCTTCGTGACCTGCGCCCTGGCGATTGCAACCCGCTGCTGCTGCCCGCCCGATAGCTCCGTCGGCCTGTGGTCAGCCCATTCGCTTAGCCCCACCCACTCCAGCGCCTCCGACGCCGCCATGTTGGCCTCCGCACGCTTGCGTCCAGAGTAGATGGCCGGCAGCGCAACGTTCTCGGCGGCTGTCAGCGTTGGCACCAGGTTGAAGCTCTGGAATACGAATCCCATGCTTGAGGCGCGCATCCTGGTCCGGACCTTCTCCGACATCCCGGTCACGTCATTGCCGTTGATGGTGAGGGTCGCTGGTGGATCCAGGTCCTGATCGGGACCATGCAGCAGCCCCAGGATGTGCATCAGGGTGCTCTTGCCACACCCCGAAGGGCCCATGATGGCGACCATTTCACCGGATTCAATGCTCATATCGACACCCCGCAAGGCGTATACCTTGTTGCGGCGGCCCAGGCTGTAGGTCTTGTGCAGGTTGGTAGCTTCGAGAAAGGGCATACTAGTGGAACTCCTACTCGTACCTGAGTGCTTCAACAGGGTCGAGACGGGCGGCGGTCCACGCCGGAACCAGTCCAGCGAGTGCCCCGAGGACGGTCGAGAACACGATTGCAAACGCCGCCGTGCCGAACGTCAGCTGGAACAGGATAGTCCCGGAGGAGCGCCCCATCTCGTTGGCAACGAGCACAACAATCGCTCCCAAAACCAGGCCGATAACGCCCCCGGTCAACCCGATCAGACTCGATTCAACGACCAACTCACGCACTATTCGGCCCCGCGACGCGCCGATGGAGCGCTTGATGCCGATCTCACGTGTGCGCTCCGCGACGCTCATAGCCATCGTGTTGATCACGGATAGGCCGCCCACGGCGAGGCTGATGAGGGCGACGCCGAGAATGATCGCGTTGAAGATGGCGGTTGCGGAGCCGATCTGTTCGTCGAAATCGTCTCCGGTGATCGTCTGAACCTGCCCGACACTGCTCTCAATGGCATCGGCCAGGGCGTCGATGTCTGCGCCTGTCTCCGGGTAGACCACTATCTGTGTGGCCAGCTCCTCCGAGCTGATGCCCTGCCTGGCGAGTATGGGCGCATCCATGGCCAGCAATATTTGAGTGGCCGCCAACGGCATGAGGATAGTAGTGTCTGGGGCCGTCAAGGTGGGCTCCAGGACACCAACCACCTCGAACTCAGAGCCTCGAATTTCCATCGTTTCGCCGATGCCCTTGTCGAACTTACGGGCCAGATCAGCGCCCAGCACGACAACGTTTGCGCCCTCGTCCCCCGGGACCAGCAATCGGCCCTTGGCTACCGATATCTCGAAGGTTTCCCTGCCCTGATCTGCGTCGGCCACCGCGCCTACGATGAAGTCGGGGATTCCGAACCCGGTAGACGAGACTTCGAGTTCGACGGGCAGCTGTATCTGAGGGACCGCCACAGCAACCCCCTGGACCGCCGCTACCATGTCGACGATGCTAATGGGTATGGGCGTGAACCCGAGCCCGAATGCAGGGCTCGATGCGTCGCTCACGATGATTTTGTCCCCGAAGTAGGTACTGCCCCCTTCGACCAGCGAGCCGATCTTGTTGGCCATCGAGCTCATGACCACCAACGCCCAGATGCCAACGGAAATGCCAATTATGGTCAGTGAGGTCCGCAGCTTACGGCGAATCAGATTGCGTACCAGGCTCATGGACGGCCTCCTAGGGTGGTGACGGGGGGGAGCGTCGAAGCTTCGTCACGATCAAACCTTACTCTATTCGGTTTCAGGGGAATATATCAAGCAATACCCTAGCTTCGGTTACACCATGATAGCCACCGGGCGGGCTTAGCGAATCGAGGGAACGAAGTAGAGCCCCTCGGGAGAAGGGACTAGCGTACGCGGAAGAGCGTATAATCCTCCCCTGCCGTAGAAGCGGCTGGGAGGAGCAAACAATGGAGTTTGGCAGGACGTCATTGGGGGAGTTGGCCAGGTTGGGTGAAGGTGTGCGTTCCCGACGGCACTCGTCCTTCGATCGGACCGGCGGGAACTCCGACAACTGGGCGATCCGTGCCGGTGAGACTGTCACGCTCGCGGAGATGGCCAAACCGGGATCCGTCCGCCACATCTGGATGACGACGCCCGAGGACGGCCACAACCTTCGACGACTGGTGCTCAGGATGTACTGGGACGGAGAGGAGACTCCGTCAGTCGTATCGCCCATCGGTGACTTCTTCGGGCTGGGGCACGCTACTCCAGCATACTTCAGCTCGTTGCCGCTCCAGACCTCCTATCTGGGCCTGAACTGCTGGTTCCCTATGCCCTATTCCACCGGAGCACGGATCACGGTCACCAACGACTCGGATACCGACACCAGGCTCTACTTCTACGTGGACTACCAGGAACTAGTGCGGCCACAAGATGGTATGGGCCGATTCCACGCCAACTGGCGGCGACAACTCGTGACTCGCAGCCGTGAGACTAGCGGGCCGAACGCCGTGGACATGGAGGACCGTCTCAACACATCCGGGGCCAACAACTACGCAGTTCTGGATGCTCAGGGCAAGGGCCATTACGTCGGGTGCGTGCTCCACGTCGACACCGACGAGCCGGGATGGTGGGGCGAGGGCGACGACATGTTCTTCGTAGACGGAGAGCAGTGGCCGCCAGATATTCACGGCACGGGTACAGAGGACTACTTCGGCGGCGCCTGGAACTACAACCGGCTCGAAAGAACCTACTCGACGCCGTACTACGGCTACCACTTCAAGGGCAACGCCGACTACACCGGCAAACACTCGCAGTATCGGTTCCACGTCGAGGACCCGATCTACTTCGAGCGGTCCCTGCTGTTTTCGATCGAGCACGGCCACGCCAACAACAAGCAGGGCGACTGGACCAGCACGGCCTACTGGTACCAGACGGAGCGGAACACGCCGCTACCAGAGGTCCCACCGTTTGTGGAGCGGATACCGTACGCCTTCGGTGGGCTGGAGTCGAGGCAAGGCCTAGACAGGCACGGGCTACCGCGATAAGGGTTTGGCCCTGCCATGACGACGAAATACTAGGAGAATCAACATGCGAGCTATCGACATGCACGTCCACGTCCCCAGGCAGGAGGGTTTGGCCGAGATAGCCATCGAAAGCAGCCTGCGACGCTACTTCAGGCTCAAGTCCGCACCTGAGACGGGGGACGAGCTTGCGGCCCTTTACGCCGAATGGGACATCCTGGGCGTCGTGTTCTCGGTCGATACGGAGACGACTACCGGCGAGGCTCCCGACAGCAACGACTACGTGGCGGAAATTGTGGGCTCTCATCCAGAGCAGTTCATCGGCTTCGCGACCGTCGATCCGTGGAAGGGCGAGGCTGCCGCGGAGGAGCTGGAGCGAGCGGTGAAAGACTTGGGGCTGCGCGGGCTAAAGCTGCACCCGATACACCAGGCATTCTTCCCCAACGACGAGCGGATCTACCCGCTATACGAAAAGTGCCAGGCCCTTGGTATCCCTCTGCTCATGCACTCCGGATACGCGGCGGCAGGCGTCGGTATGCCGGGCGGGGGTGGGTTCAAACTCAAATACGCTAAACCAATACCCGGCTTCGACGACGTGGCCGCCGACTTCCCCGACCTCACCATAATCATGGCCCACCCCGCATGGCCCTGGATTGAGGAACAGATCGCGGTGGCACTACACAAGCCCAACGTCTACCTGGACCTGTCCGGGTGGGCGCCGCGATACATCCCGAAGGAGCTGATCCGGGAGGCCGACACGCGGCTCAGGGACAAGGTGCTCTTCGGCTCCGACTTCCCCTACGTCTCTCCCGACCGCTGGCTATCGGAGTTTTCAGACCTACCCATCCGCGACGAGGTCCGCCCCAAGATACTGCTGGACAACGCGAGGCGTATATTGGGGTTGTAGAGCGTCACTGTGGAGGTTTCGACAATTCGCTCTGAGAACTGAGCGTCCTTCAGGGCCTTCGACCATCCCCCTGGCCCCCTTCCTGGCCGGGAAGTGGGAAGAAAAAACGATCCAAAATGATCTGAGGGACACCCTCAGACACCCGGCACAGGGGCTCGGACCCTCTGCACACCCCTGTCAAAACATCACCGCGTAGTCTGAGGACACCCAGCCCCGCCAAACTCAGCGTGCCCATCACCTTAGTCGACGAGGGTGCGTTCGATGCGGGCTGTCGGGAAGATGGCCATGAGTCGGGCCTCACCGCCTGAGCGGTTGATGAAGCCGTGCTTGACCCCTGCTGGCGCCAGGACCGTTTCGCCCGCTTTGACCGTGATGATCTCGTCGCCCAGGACGGCGTCCAGTTCGCCCTCGAGGATGACCATCGCCTCCTCCGTGGGGTGGATGTGCGTGGCGGCGGTGCTGCCTGCGGCCAGCGTCAAGTCGCCGACGCTAAGGGAGGCCGCCCCTTGGGTGCCGTCGACTATGGCCCAGCGGTCCACACCGGGGGCAAGTTCTTCTTTTTGTATGTCACTCTTCTTCAAGATCGGCATGGGTGCTCCTTATCGTTTGGGGGAATTATTTCGTTGGGGGCATTATAGGGCGGCGCTAGCGGGTGCGGCAAAGAGCCACCACGACTCCTCATCGCATTGTCATTCTGAGCGGAGCGAAGAACTTGGGGTGGCGGGTGGGACGAGCAGCGCAATAGGCACGGAACTAACTGGAGGCGACAGTCCCAGTGGCGGTGCCGACAGTAACAACCTGGCCGTGCTGGTTCTTGCAGCTCACATCCAGCTCGACCGCGATTCCCTGCCCTGAATTGCTCAAGCCAGTGACGGTCGCCTCGGCTGTGACAGAGTCGTCCATGCCGACCTGGTGGACAAATTTCAGGGAGAAGGAGCCGCCTGAGAGCCAACCCTCGCCGAACATATCCACCATCAGCTCAGCCAGGTATCCCTGCATCATCGCGCCGGATGCGTTCCTGCCCGTCAGCCCGGTCGCCCGCGCAAACTCCTCGTCCGTGTGGACGTTCTTCGCAGGCCAGCCTTCAGTGCGCGGCCAGCCGCCCGAGAAGAGCCGCGTAAGATATGGCGTGGCAGTCTTGACCGGGCCGGTTGCTCGGAAGCCTATTTCGACGTCTGGTGTTAGTGGGTTCATGAAGACTCCGCAAAGAGGGCTCGGCCCCCTGCACTCCCCGTGTATTAAGAGCCTATGCCAGGATAAGGGCCGCCTACGTAGGTGTACGTCGTGGTTCTGGTAATGATGGCCGTGCCGGTGTCGTCCACCACCGGTGCCACGACGACCTGGTATGGACGACCGCGCTTCTCGTACGTCTCTACGACCCTGAACGTCACATGAAACGTGCTACCTACATGACCGGGGGCGTGGTACTCGACCAGTTCGTGGGTCTGGATGGCGGCAATTCCAGGGTCCAGCACAAACGACGGACTCCGTGTGTTGTTGCTGAACACGATCAACAGCGCCGGGTGCACGATCGCGCTCTGGCCCTCCGTATAGCGAGGGTGGTGGTCTTCCACCGCGTGGAGGTAGTTCTCGCTAAACTCCGGGGTGACGTGGAACTCCAGGGGAGCAAACTCGTCGCCGACCACGACCAGGTCGGACCGCTTGTTTTCGTCTGTCATGTGCCCTTCGACCTCATCGCTCGTCCACAAACCTTTTGAACTTGTAGCCACCCGTGATCTCGGCGAAGCCGTCTTCAGGAAGGAACTCGACCTGTGGGGTGATCTCAACGCTGTGGGTGACGGTACTGACGACCTCCGCTCGCAAACGATCCCTGTCCCGATCGGCGGCCGCCACACGAACCAGGAGCATGTCGCCGGAGTAGGGGTCCTTGCTGTCCTCACGGCCGATGACGACCTGGTACTCAGCGACGCCACGCTGTAGGAGGTGCGTCATCTCCTCATTCAGGGACGCGGGATTAATCAGCGTGCCCTTTACCTTGGTCAGGCCATCGGCGCGGTATGGCGCACCCATGAATTGAGGAGAAGTGCGCCCGCAATCAGGACACGTCTCGTGGGTGATACTGACGATGTCGCCGGAGACGTACCGCAGCAAGACAGTGCCGCGCCTGTTCAAGTGGCTCACGAGCATCATCCCCGGCTTGCCATCCGGCACAGGCTCGTAGGTCTCGGGGTCCACAACCTCGAAGTAGTAGTCCTCCGCGAGCGGCTGATGCATGCCGCCACCCTCAAAACACTGGGTCGCAGGTCCGAGGGTTTCGGTCAAGCCGTAGCCGTTGTTGGTCCATGGATCATCGCTGCCCATCGAGATCAGGCGCGTCTTGATATCCTCGCGCATGCCAGTGGGGCACGCCTCGCCCATGACCATTGCCAATCGAACCGACCCGAAGTCCCTGCCCTGCTCCTGAGCCCGCACAACGAGCCTGCGAACATAGGCGGTGATGCCCCATATTACGGTCGCCCTCTCACGCTCAATCATTTCGATAGCGTGGTCCATCCGGTTGTGTACAGGGAATGCCTCGTAGGGCCGTCCAGTGAGGCCGGTGAGCAGCTTCGCTCCGACCGCCATCGCCCCCCACGAGGCGCTCAAAAAACCCTGGTGGGGTACCGAGGAGACGGGGAACAGGTTCATGACAATATCGTCGGGGCCGATGCCAGCGACAGTCGTGGCACGCTTGAGCAGGTGTATGCGGCCGAAGCGGTCGTGGACGGTGTCGTAGAATGGTGTCGGCTTGCTGGTCGACCCCGCGGTGTAGATGATGTCCGCCAGGGTCATCTCTTCCGTAGACAGCCCCGGTACGTCGTCGAGCTGCAGCCGGAAGGCTTCAGGCTCCTCGATGAACCGCTGCTTCGGTAGTGGCGGTAGCTTGTGTAGGTCATCGACCGTCGAAAAATCCGAGGGCGACAGGCCCTGCTCCGCCATCACCCGGCTATAGTGTGGATGGGCGGTGGCGCACAGTTCCATCATCCTTCGCACATGGCCGTTTTGGGCCGCGCGAAGCTTGGCAAGGTTCTCCGTAGGGGTAGTCAGGGGCTCCCTCCCGATTTGGCACGGACCGCATTCTACTCATGCAGACCCGTCGCCGCAACTGCCTAGCGCGGCACCCAGCTTGAGAAGTAATCCGGGGCCCACTTGCGGGCCAGATGATACTCCTTGTGTGCGTGCTGGCCGTGGGGCTGTCGCAGTTCGGCCTCCATCCAGGCCTCGGCGCCCTCCTGGGTCGGAAACTCGATGACCCAGGCACGATGCCAGTCGTCCCGGCGACCGATGAGCTGATACGCCTCGAGCCTCATCAGGCCGTGCTCTGCGGCGACAGACTTCATCAAGTCGACATGCTCCTGGTCGCCTCGCTCCTCCGAGGACAAGCCCGCTGCGCCGGGCTGCGACTTCCCGAAGAGCAGGACGACCGTGCTGCTCTTGTCTTCTCCGAGATTTGGTGTTAACTCAGGGCTACTGGTCGAAGGCACAACGGGGGCAGGAGGGTTGGTGACCCATGTGTCGAAGTACTCCTTGCCCCATCGTCTGGCCAGATAGTATTCATAGTGGCCATACAGGCCATACGTGGGCTTCGTCTCAGCCTCAATCCAGGCCTCGGCTCCTGCAAGGTCGGGGAACTCGATGGGCCAGAAGCGCTGATAGGTGCCGACAGGGGCCATCAGTTTGTAGCCCTCGAGCTGCATCAGTCCGTGTTTCCTGGCGACGGACAGCATGAGCTCCACATGCTCCTCCGAGGATGTGGCCTGCTCCTCGGCGGTCAGGGCATTCCATGAGGGCAGCCTGCCGCCGATATAGAGAACCACTACGCTGTCTTTGCTAAGTACCGGGCCGTCGGTCATGGCTCACTCCTGGAAAGGCTTCTGGTTACATCAATAAGCTAGCTGGCGGTCCAATTTGGCGGACGCTTTTCTTTGAAAGCGTCCAGCCCCTCCTGGGCGTCGGCAGAGCCGCGCACTCCCTCGAACACCATGCCCGCCAGGTTCAGGCGGTCCGGCAACGAGAGATGCAGCCCACGCATCGTCGCCTCTTTCATGGCACGAACTGCTAGTGGCGCGTTCTCCAGTATCTTGGCCGCGATCTCCTCGGCCTTGCTCATGAGCTCAGACTCGGGGACGACGTGGTTTACGAGCCCCAGCGACAACGCCTCATCGGCCTTCATGAACTCCCCTGTGAACAGGAGCTCCATCGCCCGCGGCAGCGGTATGCGCTGGCCAAGAATCACGGGCCCCGAGATGGACGAGATGCCACGTTTGGTCTGAGGCCAGCCAAACTGCGCAGTTTCAGACGCGATGCGAATGTCCGCACCCATCGCAATACCAGCGCCCTGGGCCAGGCAATGGCCATTGACCGTGGCGATAATCGGTTTCCATATATTCTGCTCGGTGAAATACAACTCGTCGGTGGATCCATGTCCACGCACCGCAGCACCGCCTGCACTCATCTCAGCCAGATCGTGGCCTACCGAAAATGACCTTCCGCGCCCGCTAACAATAGCCAGCCACACTTCGGGATCATCCCGAAAGTTCGTGAAGCCGTCCCACAGACCGCCTATCATCTCGCGGTTCATGGCGTTGAGCTTCTCAGGCCTATTCATTGTGATATAGGCGATACGGCCCTTAACTTCGTATTCGACCAGTGCCAATTGAGTCCTCCTCACGACGCGTCATTCCCGGCCCGGTCTACTTTAGCGCAACACCAACCAGAATGGTATGTACCCACCAGCGTCTCTGACCCGTATAATGGCCTGACGCCCTTGAGAACCGGAGGACGCCCTGAAGCCACTCGATACCATTCCAATGCTGACCAGCAACAATGATCTGGCGACCCTGGCCGAGCGCCTTGCCCGCGAACCGCGCATCGCATTCGACCTGGAAGCGAACGGATTCTTCAGCTACCCTGAGCGCATCTGCCTCATCCAGGTCGGATTCAACGGCGAGGCTTTCCTCGTGGACCCCCTGGCTATTGATGACATGGGCCCCCTCGGAAAGATCCTCGAAGACCCGAACATCGAAAAGATACTCCACTCCGCGGACTATGACGTCCGTAGCCTGGATAGGGACTGGGGTTTCCACATCAACGGTCTGTACGACACAAGCATCGCGGCGGCCTTCGTCGGGATGGATCGGCTCGGACTGGGCACGGTAGCACAGGAACTCCTGGGAGTAGAACTCCCCAAGAGCAAAAGGCTGCAACGGGCCAACTGGGGGCTCCGTCCACTGACCGAGGAGGCGGTGAACTACGCCGCGGGTGACGTACTCCATTTGATGGCGCTGCGAGACTTGCTTGGGAAGCGACTGGCGGAAAAGGGCCGCACCGAGTGGGCCGCCGAGGAGTGCACTCGTCTGACGGGTGTCCGCTTCAACGTACAGGACCCCGAACTGGCGTTCCTGTCAGTCAAGTACAGCAAGGGCCTTGACGGCAAGGCCCTGGCCGTAATGCGATCGTTGCACGCCTACCGAATGGGTGAGGCGCTGCGCCGCGATGTCCCCCCTTTCAAGGTGGTCTCCGACACTGTCCTGGTTGACCTCGCGGAGAACCCGACCCAAGAGTTGGCCAAGGTAAAAGGCATCGGTCCATACGGACGGGGTGGGCTGGCTCGTGGAGTAGAAGAGGCAATGGCAGAGGGGCTTCAAGCCCCACCGGTGACCCGGCCTCCGCGCGCCTCCGGCGTCCGGATGACCGCATCCCACAGGGCCAGGGCTAAAGATAGGCTCACACGTCTGAAAACATGGCGCATTGAACAGGGCAAGGCTCTCGAACTGGATCCGGCACTGCTCTGGCCCGCCGCCAGCCTGGAACGGCTCTCCAGCGATCACGGCGACCTGGATGAGGAGTACGACTCGCCTGAAGTCAGGAACTGGCAGGCACGGGAGTTCGGCGAGCCACTGCGACTCCTTCTGGCCGACATCCCTCGCCAGCAAAAACTAGAGGCTAGCTAGGGCAGAGTCAGCTGGTGCCCGAGTAGCGCGCGTCAGTCAGCTTTACGCACATGAGACGTCCCCCCTCGTGTCGCAATCGAAAAGGCGATCGCGAGGGCCGCGACGAACGCTCCGGCCAGCACCGTGTCCCCAAATGCGGCGGCGATCGCCTCTCCCCCGTCGTCGCCCGAGCCCACCCCCGCGACGTAGACACGCTCCCGGATCGCGAATATCGCCCCAGAGATCGTCACACCGACAGCGAACGCTGTCTGTCTACCCAGGGCTATAGATGCCGAGGCCGTACCGGTACGCTCCTCTGGGACCGAGCCCATTATGGTGCTGGTGACCACGGGCTCGAAGAATGACGAGCCCGCACTGGCCAGAAACAGCCCTCCGAATAGGGCCAAATCCCCGGCATCGGTGCCCTGTCGGCTCAGCCAGAACAGCGCTATGGTCAGCAACACGTTGCCCAGAATCAGGAATGGTCGCGGTCCAAATCGATCCGACAACTGGCCAGCGATGGGAGCAAGGAAGGTTCTACCCAGAGAGAACGCCGCCAGAAAAAGGCCCATTTTGGTCGCTGAGAACCCGAGGGAGTCCAACAGAAAAAAGGGCAATACGAGCAGAATTCCCCCATGGGACAGGTAGTGGCTCACCAGTACCAGCATGCTAAAGCCGTATTGACGACTCTTGAGCAGGCCGATCTCCAGGATGGGTCGTACGGACCTCCGCTCAGACCAGACCAGGACCGGCAGGGAGATTGAGGCTACGACAGTCATCGCTACGACGGGCGCTGATAAAAAACCCAACCTGCCGCCCTGATTGATCACAAGCAGTATCGACGAGAGCGCCCCGAACAGCGCGGCCGCGCCAATGAAGTCGACCCTGAACGTCCCGCCCGCAACGCGGTCCGGCGGCAGCAATCGCCAAACCAGGATCGCCCCGAGGACGCTCACGGGAATCCTTGAATAGAAGACTGCCCGCCAACCCAGATGATCGAGCAGAACACCGCCCAGAAGAGGGCCGGCGGTGAGTCCGAACCCAACAACTGCGCCGGATATGCCCATTGCCTTCCCACGGTCCTCGGCAGGGAAGTTCGCAGTGATCAGGGCGTTCAGGTTCGAAAGGACCATTGCTGAGCCCACGCCCTGCACTACTCGGAAAGCGATGAGCTGCCAGATCGACGTGGACAATGAAGTCAGTACCAGACCGACGGCGAAGACCGCCAGTCCGGAGGTGAAGACGACCCGTCTCCCGGCAACGTCTCCCAGCCAGCCCAGAGTCAGGAGGAGCCCAACAGCGACGACCCAATAGGCCACGGTGGCCCACAGCACAGTGGAGGTATCGATTTCGAATGAGGTGGCGATCGCCGGCAAGGCAACGGCGATCATCCCGCCGTCGAGGGTGGAGGACAGCGTGCCCA
>CAUZNX010000003.1:0-16197 GCA_963580905.1 Dehalococcoidia bacterium
CGCTATCGCTAGCGGTACGACAGCGACGTTCAGTGTGGAGTTCCCGACCGGGGCGATCGCAGCAGGAACGATTATCGAGATCGACACCGAGTTGATGTACGTCACCTCCACCAGCGGGTTGAGTGTGACGGTGATGCGTGGCTATGCGGCGTCTACCGCCCCTGCCGCTGGTCATATCGACGACTCGATTATCCGGGTGAACCCTCAGTACCCGTCGCATCAGATCCTTGATTTCCTCAACGACGATCTGAATGATTTGTCCTCCCCGAACAACGGGCTGTACCAGATCAAGACCAAGACGTTCACCTATTCTGCCGCCACCCAGGGTTACGACATGAACGCTGATGTGGTCGGTGTCCACCGGGTGACGTTCACTGATCCGGGTGCTGATAAGTCGGAGCCGGAGGTACGCCGCTGGTCGATACGCCGTAACCGTGATACCGATACGTTTGCTTCGGGGGTTGCCCTGGTTCTAACTGATGCACCCATGCCGGGGCAGACGGTGCGGGTTGAATACTCAGCGCCGTTCACGACGCTTGCGAGTGAGTCGTCTACTTTGGCGAGCACCGGCCTGCACGCTGAGGCGTACGACCTGCCGTCCTTGGGGGCTGCCCTGGGGTTGATGACCATGAAGCCCATCCCAAGAGAGTCAGTGACCTCCCAGGGGTCTGTGAGGCGTGCTGAGGAAGTACCTTCGGGTGCGATCTCGGCGAGCCTTAGGGATCTCAGGTTCCGTAGACAGGATCGGATCACAGCAGAGGCGACTCGCTTGTCGCGTTTGTACCCTGTGCAATGGGTCCGTTCCGGGAGGTAGACGATGGCAGCCGGAGATGGCTTCGATGTCATCATCGACGGCCGCGGGTACATGGTGGATCACACCGCGTATCGGCGGCGGACTGTTCCCTCGCAGAAGGAACAGCGTGACACCAGCACGGACGTAGGGGAACAGACTCTTTCGGTGGCTGGGCAGTGGGTCCGGTCGCAAACCGATTGGGTTCATGGTGCCGGCCAGGAGCATTACGACTTCCCTGACTCAGACCGGGCTCGGTTCCTGTCGTCGAAGAACGTAGATGTGTTCTCGGCCAAGGGTGAGGTTTCGATTACCCGTGAGCCTGAGGCGAAGATCACCGGGACGAACTCGAACCTGTACGCCAAGTTGGTGAACGGCACCGTCTTTTACTTTTCCGACGGGACGGATTTGAAGTACGGCAACCCGAACGCATCGGCGTCACCGTCTTTCACATCCACCCCAATGGGTGGCACGATCACCGACTGGACTTCTGATGGGGCCAGCGTGTACGCCACCATCGGGTCTGCGGTCAAGAAGGGCACAGTGTCTAATGCGACGACCGCTTCGACCATCGGGTCGTTCGCAGGCGATGTCATCGAGTTCGCCAACGGCCGGCTGCTCGCCACTGACGCAGCCCGCATCGTGGAACTCAGCGCAGCCGGCGCGGTACTCACCTTCGACAAGACGTTGGCCGGGACCTGTGTTGGTATCAAGGGTGGCCCGCAGTCGATCTATGCAGCGTTCAACCAGAACGGCCAAGGGGTGCTCTACACCATTGGGATCTCTGCAACGGATGGTTCCCTTACCTACCCTGTGCCGGCCGCTGTGCTCCCCGTCGGGGAAACATTCAATGGCCCGTTCGGTATGGACACGTTCGGCAGCGTGATAGGTGTAGCGACCTCAGCCGGGTTCCGGCTTGGAGCGATCAGCCCGAACGACAACCAGTCTGTGACCTTCGGTCCTGTCATCGACGTAGGTGGGGCTGTCTATTCGGTACGCATCTCAGGCCGGTTTGTTTACTGGGGTACGAAGAACGGTGACACCTACAAGGGTGACCTGTCTACGTTCATCGAAACTTTGGTTCCCGCATATTCCAGGTTCGTCGCCTGGGATTCAGATACCAAGGGAAACGTGCAGAGCCTCGAGGTGGTGGACGGCAAGGTGTTCTTCACTGACAGCCTCGGTGAGTTGTACGGCGAATCGTATGCAGGTACTAAGTCTGCAACCGGTGAGATTTCAATGGGCGTTGTCACATACGGGACTATCGCCCCGAAGGTGATCCGCTCAGCAGCAGCACGGTTCAGCAAAGCGAACATGGCCCCCGGCACAGGAGACATCGACTACCGGAACACGGGCTACGACTACGCCGCCAGTGGTACCAACTATCGGGGGACGACACCTGTATCACCAGGTTCGTTGACCGTCAGGATCACAGACGACGAGAACATTTCAACGGATATCGCCCTCAGCGCGGCTACCACCGAAGCGGCTTTCGCCCCGACGAATGCCGACGTGTCCAATGAGGCGTTGACGTTGGCGCTAATCTTGACCCGTGACACAACAGACGCGACCACCGGCCCCGTCGTTCAACGCTGGTCACTCAACGCTCGGCCACAACCGAGCCGGCTTGAAGAAATCGTGGCCCCTCTACTGTTGCACGGCAGGGTCTCTACTAATCATGGGGCTGGCGCTGCGGTGGGCTATGACTCGCAAGACGAGTACCTGGCTCTCCGGGCAATGGCTATGACAGCGCAGACGGTGATCTTCCAGGAGGGGGAACGCACCGAGAACGTAACCGTGGAGGATTTGGAACTCGCTCCGATTCGTTATTCGGACGACGGATCATGGTGGGAGGGCACATGCCTGGTGCGACTCATAACGGTTCCGTAAGCCTCAGCACTTACATGCTGACCCGGAAGTCTCCAGGGCGGTGGGTGGATTCTCTCCCGGCTGAGATAGTGGACGAGATCATGGGGTCTAAGGCTGGGCCAACGATCGTGGCTGACTGGTTGTTGACCCTCGGGTATGAGGGTGCGACCCCTAAGAAATGCGAAGTGCTGACGACGAGCCGAAACAAACTTGCCGACGCTTGAGGAGCACGACGATCAAGTCGCCGTGCTCGACCGGCTAGGCCGCGTCGAACGTGCCCACGCTAAAGCCAAGACGGAACTAGCGATAGCCCGCAAACAACTCAGCCAACTCCGTGATTGCGAAGCGTCGCTCCGAGCCCGGCTTGAACTGTTCGAGAGACCAATGGGTAAACCCCCGACCTGGCTTACCCCTAAGCGCCCGAAGAAATCGACAGCCACTGTGCTCGTCATGCTCTCGGACCTGCACCTCGACGAGGTTGTGGAGCCTGCCGAGATCGGCCATGCGAATGCGTACAACAGGAAGATCGCAGAGCAACGGCTTGAACGCTGGACCGAGAAGGTGTTGGAGATGTCTCGGGACTACGTTGCCGGCATCACGATCGACGGGGCAGTCGTCTGCCTGGGTGGCGATCTGATCTCTGGCGACATCCATGAGGAACTCGCGGAGACCAACGAAACAACCAGCCTCGATACCGTCGTGTATTGGGCACCGATACTGGCTGGTGCTCTCCGAGTTTTGGCTGACCACTTCGGCAAGGTGCATGTGCCATGCGTGGTGGGTAACCACGGGCGGACAACTCGTAAGCCCCGGATGAAGTTGCGTGTCAAGACCAACCTCGACTGGTTGCTCTGCACGATGATCGCCAACCACCTTGCTGCCGATGACCGGATCACCTGGGACATCCCGGAAAGCGCCGATTGTTTATTCGAGATTTACGACACGAAGATCCTGTTGACTCATGGCGATCAGGTCAGTGGTGGCGGCGGGGGGTTGGGTGGTTTGTTCGCTCCGCTGTTCAGGTTCAAGGCGAAGAAGCGGGTCAACACAGAGTTCGACCTGCTAATGCTCGGCCATTTCCACACGCTGATACTGGCTCCGACTTCGGGGTTTGTATGCAACGGCAGTCTCAAGGGACCGGATGAGTTCAGCCGGCTGATGAACTTCCCTGACGAGGAACCGCAGCAGGCGTTCCTTGTTTGCACACCAGAGCATGGACCATCCATCCAGGCACCCATCTTTGTACGACACCCTAAGGAGAACTGGACATGACATTCAAACGGGACACGTTCGAGAGGTTGGCTGCCACGGCAGTCCAGGCGTTTCTATCTGTGTTCGTTCTCACGGATATGGCTACCACTGAAGCGGCTTTGGTCGCGGCTGGTGCCGCTGTGCTGTCGATGCTGAAAGCCATGTTGGCGAAGTCATACGGCACGGCAGGGACGGCTTCCCTAGTGGACTGACTTGCGTAGGTGGGGGAACCTGGGGTACGATTGCGGTGTCGCCTAGCCCTGAGGAGGGACGAGCATGGACACCGCACCCACGGACGAGCACGGTTTTGTTGCCACGATTCTTGAGACGTACATGCGTCACGAGAACACGGAGGAAGGCGGTCGTCCGACTGCCTTCGGTACTGCCTTGCGGGGGAGTTACTCCCGGAAGTGTGCCCGGCAGTTGGGGTTCTCGATTGCCGGCGTCCCTGAGACTGAGGACATCAGCCTCGAAACGCTCATCAACTTCCTGCTTGGGCGCATCGTCCACGAGAAGATCCAGGATGCGCTGGCGAATCTTGTAACCGGGTTCGAGTCGGAGGTTCCTGTTGACCTGCGACCGTTGGGTTACGACTTGTCAGGCCACATCGACGGCCGGCTCCCAGAGGGCAAGGACGTGTACGCCCTGGAAATCAAGACGGTCAATGCTTTCCCGTCGAAGTTGGTGAGGGATGAGGGGCCACGGATTGACGACCTGGTTCAGGCCGGCATCTATGCAGTGGGGCTCGAAGGTTGCGTCGGTGTCCACATGGTGTATGTGTTCAAGGAATCCAGTTTCCGGGACAAACTCCGTCAGGGTGAGATCATCGAATACCGGGTCCCGTTGGATGAACACTACGGGGATGAGTTCGGGCCACTGGGTGCCAGCACGTTGCGCGAGTTGGTGACTGAGGAACTCGAACGGTTGAAGGAGATCGGGGATCTGGTCAAGAACGACATCATCCCACCACGGGACATCCCAGGGTTTGGCCGGGTGGATGCCCCCCCTGGGTATGGGGACAAGAGGGGGCAGCCGTGGCAGTGTCGCTTCTGTCGATGGAACCGGGTGTGCTCGGTGATGCCGTCTGATCGTGTGGGTCTGGTCAATGCGCCGATCCATGTGCAGCAGAACTGGGGGTCCACCGATGCTTGATGCGTTCACGGTGGAGATAGATCACATCGGTACGGAAGCGGAAGGCCAGACGTGGTGTGATCTTCTGGACGTGGAGCCTCCGTCGCAGAGGGTAGGCCCGGTCCCGACCATCACGAAGGCCACCCCCGGTGCGAAGCGGTGGCACGTCAGGGACGATGATGGCGAACTGTATTACTCGGGGTGGCTGGTCGGGGATCAGACCTGGGAGGTGGTGTGTGATTGGGCGTCCGGTTATGCCGGTGCCCCTCACGTCTTTGATGGTCGCTGGCGGCAGGTCATCGGCTGATGGGGATTGACGGCTTCACGTTCAACACTCGGACAGCAGAGCGGCGGTTCTCGGAAGCGCCAAGCAACCTGTGTGTGTGCGGGAGAGACATCGTGAACCACACGTTGAAGGAGAAGCGGGCGTGTAAGCCGGGGTCTAAGGAAGCGATCCTGGCAGCGGAGGGGGCGGGCTGATGCGATCGGATGCTGATGGTAGGGACCGCCGGTTCGTGAAGTGCCCGTCGTGTGTGAGACATTTCATTGGGCTGCGGATAGTGGAGTTGTATGACAACTGCTGCCATGCGTGTGGCTCTGCTCTGGATATAGCCAATGCGGAATGAGGAGACTATGAGGAAGTTCGATCGACTATTGCTGGGGTTGGGTGTGGGGATCTGGCTTGGATTCCTAGTGGGGTTTCTGTGGTGGATGTAAACACGGATTCCTACTACGAGCCACCCGAGGAGCCAGAACTATGCGCTGCTTGTGACGGCGAAGGCTGCGCTCAGTGTGATGTCGGCATAGCGGGGGATGCGTACGCTGACATGCTGATGCAGCGGGCGAAGGACGAGCCCGATTACGACCGTCCATACGATGAAGTCCATGAAGCATTCAAGGAGGCTGACGATGAGTGAGAAAGAACAGCACGCTGAGGCGAGCGATCAACTGCGGGCGTTCCACGAGAAGTGGTTTCAACCGCCGAAGGCCCTGATCGGGCAGATGAGTCGGGGTGGTACGACCCTGGATTTCCTTGGGCATGGCAACGCGACTCGTGCGCTGATCGAGGCTGACCCGTTGTGGCATTGGAGGCCGATGGCCCAGGATGAGAATGGGTTGCCGAAGTTTGATCTCGATAAGAACGGGGAGCCGGTCGGGCTGTGGATTGTGCTGACCCTTCACGGCAAGAGCCTTCCGGGCTACGGTTCTGTTGAGGCTAGGAAAACAGAGAAGGTCAAGGAACTCATCGGTGATGCGATCCGGAATGCAGCCATGCGCTTTGGGTTGGCGCTGGCATTGTGGATCAAGGATGACGAACTTGGCATGACCTTCGCGGGGGCAGAGACAGTCAATGTCTCTCGCTCTAACAAGGGCGGTTCGGGGGCGGGTGCCCCTCCACCTGCTTCCGATGCCCCCGCCTCCCCGGTTGACCTGGCAGTGGCAGCAGCGATCAAGGTGGTTGCTGTACGGAACAAGGCGTTGGGTCGTAGCGACAGTGAGTTGAGGTCGCTGGCAACGGAGGCGTTGGGCCGGCCCGTGAAGAGCCGGGCGGACATCCGTTCCCACGAGGACGTGGAGAAGATTGACCGTGCGTTGGACCTGATCGAAACGCCGGCGGCAGCGCCGGCAGAAGGAGAAGCAAAGTAATGATCCGAGTGAGTGGTGATGGCAACATCTGTCAGGACATGACGCTTCGGTACGTCCAGTCGGGGCGGGCGGTCATCAACCTGCGACTGTCAGTGTTCTCGAAGAAGGTGAACGACGGGCCGAACGAGCGGTTCTTTATTGACCTGACCTTGTGGGGTGAACTCGCAGAGAACGCAGCGGAATCGTTTGGGAAGGGGGACTCGGTGCTCTTCACGGGTGTCCTTCAGGAGGAATCGTTTACGAAGCGTGACGGTGAGGAACGGAAGTCGCTGAAGATTATCGGCGACATGGTTGGCCCGTCGCTGCGGTATGCGACAGCCAAGACAACGGTGGCACAGAACAGCACGTTCCAGTCGGACGATGTGAAGCGTGAAGCGGTGAGCCGGCAGGATGAGATGGTCCAGGACGCTCGGGCTTCCACCGATGAAGAGCCCTTCTAGTGTCGTCGTCGGCGAACAAACAGAAGGGCACCCGGTTCGAGCGTGAGGTGGTGGAGTTCATCGCGGAGCGTAAGCCGTATGCGGTGGAGCGTCGGGCACAGTTCGGTGCATTGGATCGTGGCGACATCGTGGGTGTCCCTGACTGGGCGCTTGAATGCAAAGCCGTGCAGGACTGGTCGAAGAAACTCGGGGCGTTTGTGCGTGAGGCAGAGATCGAAGCGGTGAACGCCCGTGTCCCTTTCGGTGCTGTCATTGTCAAGCGCCGTAACGATTCGGTTGGCCGGGCTTACGTCGTGATGTCGTTGGACCAGTTCGTGGAGGTACTCCCGTGAGAACGCCGGGTGTGCTGAGGTGGTTCCGAACGAAGCGGGAACTCATCGAGGAGATCAAGTTGCTGGAACGTGTGTATCGGAGGGCATGTGAAGAACAAGGCTGTCGCCCTATTCAATGACCCCGCTTACCTCTCGACTTCGCCGTCTGCTCAGGCTGACCGGCTGGTCGAAGCGTGGCGGTCGGTGCCGGAAACCAGGCCGATCATCTGGACGGATCGGAAGAGGAAAGTCTTTGCTCACCGAGTTCGTGAGGCGATCGAGGCTGGCTTCGAACCTGAGATAATCATTGCTGCTCTGGGTGTCGTGTACCTGGGGCGGGAGGTCATCAGCCAAGCAGCCTGGGATACGGCGTTGGACATGGCGACCAGGAAGAATGCTGCTGTTAGCGACTATCGGTTGACGGACACGCAGCGATCCATACTCGGCGAGCAGGGACTAGGAAGGTAAGGTCAGTGGATGATCGACGTAACTACCTGGTTCGACGACGCGATCGTTGTGCCATCCAATCGGGACGACTCGCGGTTCCTGGGGGTGCGGTTCGATGACCCGGACAACAAGGAAATCATCTTGTTCTTTGGGCGTGGCGACTGGGACCAGGACCGCAGACTCACGGAGATGTGCGATACGGCCTTGTCTATTACCCGAGGCAGCCTCGCTCAACTATCCCAGTTGTTCCTTCAGATGGCACTCCACATGGACGAGGACCATGACTCCCAATCCGAGAACGGCTCAGGCCCAATCGGTTGGGAGCCGATGTAGCCCCGTGGGGACAGACCCGACGCCGGGCTGGTACCGGAAGGCTTTGTGTAAGGGACAGACGGAGTTGTTTTATACAGATGAACCTGGGCGTCCCAGTTCGGTACGGCTGGCTGTGCCGCTCGCTGTGTGTGCTGCCTGCCCTGTCAAGGAGGACTGTCTTACCGATGCGTTGGCTCGGCGTGAGCCGTACGGCATCTGGGGTGGCACGACTCCGCGGCAGAGATCCCGAATGCTAGGTGTTGATCTCAGCACCATCCGAGACCTGTCGTCAGAAACCTGGCGTCGTTATGGGAGGAAAGCCGATGGCTGATCTTTGTCCTGACTATGAGTTCCCGTCGCCTGGACGTAACAACCAGTACCCGTGGGAGACGTGGCTCGATGGGGAGTGCCGCAAGATTTACTTGGACGACATCGGTTCGATCTCGTTGCAAGAGTTCGCTCATTACTTTCGCCGGCGTGCGAAGGGTGAGGGCATGAAGGCCCACGTTCGACGGACTGATTACAACGAACGGCAGCGGGAATACATGGCGGTCATGGTGCAGGCGTACCATGACTGACGTGGTGAAGTGCCCCATCTGCAACGGCGCGCCGCGGTACCAGCGTGGGCTGCCATGCGAGTTGTGTTATAGCCGACCGACTGGGGCAGAGAAGGAGCGCAACGGTGACTGACGAGGAGACACGACGAATCCTGTTTCTTCTGTCGTCGATCTGGAACCAGAAGGTGAGCGAACCAACGCTTGAGGTGTGGAGGAAACGGCTCGGTGGCTTCGATGATTACAACGCTGTAGTCGAGAGCATCGAGAGGTTGACTGATACCTCCAGTTACTGGCCGAGCATCGCGGATGTTGTCGAGACGTACAAGGCAGTGACGCGGGCATACCGGTACCACCCAAGCACACATGCCTTGCCTCCCCCCACGGGTGAGCATGTGAGCCAGGCTGTGAGCCTGGCAATGGTGAAGCAGTGTCGGGTAAACCTGGATGCGTCTGGGTGAGGGTTGCTCTGTCGGGTCTCTTTGTAGTTTAGGAAGTCAGGGTTGTGGGGGAGGGCTGCGTTGCCGGGTCTCTTTTGTGCTGGCGCAAGCAAGGCTTTGGGGGAGGAGGTACACCGTAAGGTGGACCGAGCCCCCCGCACCGGGGGTGGGGTTCCGGGGCACAGCCTGAGGTCGGTTGCTCAGGTTGTGGGGCGGAGGTGTTAGCGCCCTGGGCATGGCGTCTGCGTAGTTTGCGGGCGGTGTGCGCTGGGCTCCTTGCTCTGTTGTCGCTTGTCGCTTGTCGCTGGCGCGGGTCGCAGGTGCTTACTGCGACTAAGAGATGGGCTGTCCCTAGCCACCAGGCCGCCGGCCATATCGGCGGCCTAGTGGTTCGGTAGTTGCTATGCCGCTGAGGGTCCAGTCCCGGCGGGGTCGTGGGCTGTCCAGGTGAGTGAGTCAGTCCAGGAATACAGTGTCTGGAAGTGGTGGGCTGGTCGGTGAGAGGTGATGGTGATGCGGGACATCTCTTCGCGATCGGTGGCGCGTCGAGCGACTGCGGCTCCCACCATCCAGGTCTCGCAGAGAACAACGAGTCGGTTGGTTAGCCCTGCCGCTGTGCCCCAGTTGGACATGAACTGGTCCTTCATCGTGACGTAGATGGGGGACTCGGGTATGTCGGTGTGGCTTCGGCTGTTCCCGTGCTGGTCTGTGCGGCCGGTCATGGTGTGGCCTCGACGACGGAGCCGTCGGGCTGGTGCCTGATTGAGGGACAGCCGGTGTGCGCTCGTGAGTACCGAGCCTCGGCGTCGGTGCCGTGCCGGTCGAGGACCATAGGGCCGAGTTCTCTGATGTGTACGGCACGGTAGCCACGGGCTACGAACTGGTTGTAATCGTAGAGAGCACGGGAGAAAGCGTGCTGCCCTGTCGATGCTCTCCAATCGCAGTCCCGGTCGTCGGTGCTGTTGGTCGCTGTGACTATGTAACTGGGGTGGGTCATGTCGTTGTCCTTTAGTGGTAGGGGGCCGCCCGCCCCAGATGGGACGGGCGGCCGTGGTTAGGAGGTGTTACTTCTTCTTGCCTGTGGTCGTGATGAGGACCTGCCCGCTGTCTTTGTTCACGTTCGTCTTGATCGTGAAGCCCAAACGGTGTGCGGCCTGGATAGTGGACTGTCGCATCATCTCCGGAGAGATGGTGAAGTCGGTTCCGTGTTCAAGCAGAACCATGCCCACGTCCTTGCCTTTCGGAATGGTGATCCATTCCGTCCAGGGGTAGAGGCCCCTGGTACCTGCCCCGTGTTTCAGGACACCGGCCCATGCAGGCCGGGATGTAAGTCGCTTCGCCATGTTGTCACCTCCCTTCTGTGGTCGGTAGTCGGTTGCGGTTATGGGGCGAGGGGCCGTGAGGCACCCCGCCCCGGTGGGGGGGACAAGACAGGAGGTACCGGACACGCTTGCTTGCGTGTCAGTGTTGGTTCTCATGCTGTCCCCCCCATCCCCCGATGGAAGTCGGGGGAGGTTGGTGTTAGTTCGTGCGGATGCGGTGGCTGACGCCACTCATCCAGGCCGGCCAGACGTGCGCTGCCGCTGTGTCGGAGTATGTCCTGAGCACGGTGTTGCTGTCCTGAAGGGCGATGCTGAGTCCTGAGACGAGGAGTTCCAGGTCCTGAACTCGCTGTGCCAGGGCGGTGAAGCCTGGGGTGTCGCCTTCGTTGACGGTTATGCGGATCGGGTCGCCCTCGATGTGAGCACCGGCGCTGGCTGCGTCGGCCTGGTCCTTCAGGAAGTGGAGTGTTCCCACATCGTTCCGGATCGACTCCTTGATAGCCCAGTCCACGGCGTCGAAGTAAGACCGCCATTCCCCGCACCCGGCTTGCATGGACTTGCCGGTGAACTCAGAGTCGAGGCGAGATGTCATGTCGCCCCAGGTGATGGACCCATCGCCGTCGTTCTGGACCTCGTGCGCTGCCTCACGCCCCGCCTCCCAGCCGGACTCCTGTCCGGCCTGGGCTCCGGATTCGCTTCCGGCTTCTGACCCTGCTTCGGAGCCCGCCTCGAACGCTGCCTCCCTGAGACTGTCGCTCTCAAGTATGCACTCGGTGACGCTGGCGACGAGTGAGTCGGCAAGTCCTGCGGTGACGCTCTCCCTGATGGGGTCCATGAACTCGTCGGTGGAGAGTACCTCCGCGAGTCGGTGGTTATCTATGTGGGCTGTTATCTCTATCATTGCGGCACCTCCTGGTGCTTGTAGAACCTGACGGCAGGATTGCCGTCAGGGATTTCACCCCTCCAAGGGAGGGGGGAGAGACCCCCCGGCCGAAGCCGGGGGGTTCGGTATCCTCAGACCAACGGGGGGGCCGGGTTGAGGATCTCTCGGGCCGCCTCGATGGCGGCCATCTGCGAAGCGACGTCGAGCACGTCATCCTGCGCAGCCTCTGGGATGGGCTCGCGGCCCATGTCCCAGTCGGGGTAGTTCTCGACTTTGATTCCGCTAAGTGCGGGGTAGTCGAGTACTCGGACTATCTGATCTATGAGTGTCATGGTAGGTACCTCCTAGTACCGGGGGATGTGTCATCCCCCGTAGCCACCAACGCCTCAGCGTTGGTGGCCCAGGGGTATTAGTTCATCGCTGTTTCAGCGTTGGCGATCATGTCGTGGAGGGTGGTCCACTCGATGGCGGTCTCGCCTACTACTGCGAGTCCGAGAACCCGCTCGGGCTGGCCGATCCGGATGTGTGTCCGGAACGGTTCGTCGGCGAGTGCAGTCAGGGTCACATAGTCGGCGTGAACGGAGACGAACATGCCTCGGTGGTCGTCGAGGGTGGCGAATGCGAAGCCCTTGTCTACGTCCAGGACGTATGGGGTTCCGCAGTTGGTGCAACAAACGGGCCCGCCGTCGGTTGGGTTATGGTGAATCATGGGGTACCTCCTAGGTACGTTGGTTGTGTCATCGCCCGTAGCCACCCAGCCCGCAGGCTGGATGGCACGGGCGTCAGAGTGCGAGGTCGCGCTGCCCCTCGCACTCTGTCCGCCCCTCGCTTGGGGGGCGGTAGACGGGGGGGAGGCGGTCTTTCTCCACGCCGGCTGCTGTTAGCCGGGAGCGTTCTCGCATCGAGTTCCGGGTGAGGAGTGGTTGCTCTTCAAACCAGTCCTCGAACTCGATGTCCTCCCGGCGCTGTCGGTCAAGCGCCCGGAAGAGCGAGGTGAGGAACGCAACCTCGTAGTCGTCCGGGTGCTCGTCGCGCCGTAGCCGCCGAAAGCGATTGGCCTCTGACCGCAGGATGCGGAAGAGGGTGCGCTCGGTGAGGGGGTAGTAGTGGGCGCGGCGTGCCCTGAACAGCGGATGGTGGAACAACATCCGAAGGTCAGGGCTGGGGTAGGAAAGGTCGGTGGCTCTGGGGTAGGTCCGTCTGCTCTTGTGGTAGGGCAAGGTGGTGCTCCTTGGTAGGTGGTCAGGTCCTTCGTCTTTACAAGGGCGTAGCCCGGCTAGAAACCGGGCAGTCTGCGGGGCCGGTAGCCCGCAGGCGACCCCCCGGCCAGAGCCGGGGGGTCAAGATGCTCTGCGCTAGAACGGCGGATCGAGTGGGTCCCAGTGGCCGGTGCGTGCTGCCCAGTTGCCCGTTGCTAGTGCTGTCGCTGCGTCGTGGTGGATCGCCCAGTACCTGACGGATTCCCGGCTGTATGGGGAGCCGTCGTGGTCGAGGTAGCCGATGTAGTGTCCGGCTGCCGACCAGCACACCTGTAAAGGTGTGCCGGGATCGTCGGCACCTGTGCCGACTGTCTCGCCTGGAAGTGTCATGTTGCTGTTCCTTTCGTTGGGGTTAGAAGGGTTCGGCCTGGTCCTGGAGGTAGGCGAGACCGGCATCAGCCGGATCGCCACCGCTCACGACCCAGCCGAACCCGAACTCGGCGCGGCGTTCGCCCTCGGTTATCTCGGCGATCTCTCGGTCGCAGGCCGGGCATCGTTCCGCGCCGTCGTGGTATTCCGTCTGGTCTCCGATGCCCAAGAGGGTGGTGCATGTGGTGATGTGGTTTCCGTATGCGTTGTCGCTTGCCATGTCGTTGTCCTTTCGTTGCGGTTGTCTCACCCTCCCGTCGGCAGAGCCGACGAGAGGGGGAGGGTGGTCAGGCGCTGCCGAGGCGGTGTTGCTCGGCGATCCAGTTCGGGTCGTCGTCGTCCGGCCCGTAGTTGGCGGCGTGCGTTACGCAGAACTGCGGATCTACTTGCGGGCATGGCCCTCCAGGGCCAGGCCATCCGCATGTATCCGCAGTTGGCGGGCCGACCGGGCCGATGCCGTATTCGCTGATGTCGTATTCGCTGTCCATTCGCTGTTCCTTTCGGTTGCGGTTGTCTCACCCTCCCGTCGGCAGAGCCGACGAGAGGGGGAGCGGGCTAGCCTCGGTAGAGCGGGTCGGTGTGGTCTGCGGTTGACAGTTCCTCGATCCAGGCTTCGCGGTGAATGAAGGGGTTGCTGAGGTAGAGGTCCTCCTCGGTGTAGTTCAGTTCGCAGTCGTCGCTGTTGCATATAGCGCAAGGCATTGTCGTTGTCCTTTCAGTGGAGTTGGATGTTCATTACCCCGTAGTAGTCAATGAGCAGTGAGATTGGGCAGGGGTATTCCCTTTCGTTGCGAATGGTTGCTGGGAACTCGATGAGCACTTCGATCATTGTCTGTAGGTGGTTCCAGTGAAGTGGCTGGTCGTTGGTCGGTATCGTTATCATTGGGTCCTTCATCTTTAGGAGGGGCGTAGCCCCGCGGGAAAGCGCGTGGTCTCGCTCCGCGCCTGGAGCGAGGCGCTCTCGCCTTCGCTTGGGCGAGAGTAAGATTCGCTAGTTGCTGTCGCTAGCAGCAGCAGGGACCGGCGCCAGCCGGGCCGAGGCTCCAGCCGAGGCTTCATCCCTGGCCCTTATCGCCAAAGCGCAGTGAACCGGGGTTGCTCCAGCCCCTTGGGCTGGCCGGTTCACGCAAGAGTGAGTCACCCGGAAGAGCCAGATCCGATCCGGCGACTTGCCTGAAACGAGGAGGCCGGCGTTCTGCTATTTGCCGGTCGCTCGTTGTCGGCTGCGGGAGCAGTCGCGAAGGTGAGGCGCACAAGCAGGCGACCGAGGGGCGAGACACGCTTGCGTGGCGAAGCGGTTGACTGCGGTAGGTGAAGGAGTCTGGTCCGGGTGGCGAGAGCGGAAGCGGTGGGATGCGGGTGCGGAACTAGGAGATCGTTAGTCGCTGGCAAGGTGTGGCAAGCCAGAGGCTCGGCCCGCGCGTAGCGTGGGAGGGAGAAGGGCTGTCATTTCACGGCTTGGTTGCTGTGAAATGTGGCATACCGTAGACAGTAGACTTCGATCTCTCAAGCGTGCTCGATGGCGAAGCCGCCAATGTATTCATGGCGGCCCTCCGGGCCGACGCCCCTCAGGGCGTCGTGCTTCGTACGCGCTGTTCCTGACGGTGCGCAGCCGATGGGGCCGGACCCGTGGCCTATCCCCTAGAGGCTCGACGCCCGCGCCGCTTGCGGTGGCGGGTGGATGAGAGAGGGGAGAGGCCATGCTCATTGGGGTCCGGTTCCAAGCCGGAGGCGTAGGTAGGTTCGGGGCGATCGCGCGAAGAGACTCGGCATCCGGGTGCGTAGCACACGGCAAATGTCCTGGTCCGAGTGGGCGAGGACCTGCCTAGTCCTTCGTGACTGGCTGCTTGCAGCCTCCGATCGGTGCCGTCCCCGTGCGGCACGGACCCCGAAACCTCCCGTCCAGGCCGAACCCGAGGGCACGAGGGTTGACCCCGCTACGAAAGCCGGGCTCTGTTCACCGGCTTGAGGCGGGCGGCCACGCCGTAGTCGATCGAGCAAGTGCCGGCAGGTCTCCGCGGTGTAGTCGTTGCGGAGGTACGACGCTTACGAATACTCCGAGGAACAAGCGTAATCGAGTGCAGCGTGTGGAGCAGAGCAAGACGAAGGTCGGTCCCTGTGCACATAGAGAGGACTCTCTGATAGCAGGGTGACGCCGACGGATTAGGGAGGAGGTTAGACCTGCGGTGTGAGTGACGGCGCAGCCGGCGCGAGTGGAATCAGTGAGTCCTCTGTGCACGTCGTTCGCTAATCACTGCTGCTGCTGAGGACCGAGAAGGGGTGCGTCGCTCGAAGCCGAGGATCTCCTCCCCGAGGCGGCCGCCTGCCGACCCCGCATTCATGGGGTCGGACGCAAGGGTCGCCGTTGACCGGAGGCTTCAGCCGGAGGTCTGAATGTCGGCGACGTGAAGCGGTTGAGCCGGAGGCGAGACCAGGATCGAGGTGCTAGCACCCCACTCCCTGCCAGGATGCCGACGCCAGGCGTAGCCGCCTCGCTTGGCGGTTCGACCCGCACTCATGGGTCGGACGTGGCGTTGGAAAGGCAGGGATCGAGGGCCGAAACCTGTCGCTAACCCTCAGAGATTGCCCCACCCAGGCAAGGCGCGGAGCGCCGCAGGTGTAGGTGGGGTCGAGGTGCGCACCGCCGAGTTCTCCAAAGCGTGCGCGCTGTGCCCAGAGGCTCGACACACACTCGCTTGTGTGTGGTGAGAAGGGGCGCAGAGACCAGCGCACAAGAGAGATACTTCGGAGCCGCCAAGGCGCGTAGCGCCCAGGCTCTTCCGAGGAGATCGCTCCAATCCGAGGTAGTCGCTGGTCATTGGCGGGCGGATTGCAGAGGCTCGACACACGCGCAAGCGTGTGATGAGAGGCAAGCCAGCCGTGTCCTATGGGGTGAGGGGTCGCGGAAGCGGCTCCGTCCCGGTGGTGGGGGTGAGCCACACTCAGTTGTGTGGCGAATGGTTGATGCAGGGGCCCGAACAAGTCCACTAAGAATGCCGGCCAGAAACCCCAAGGCTGCGCACTTAGGCCAAGGCTCTTCTCACTTGGCCGTTCAGGGTAGATCCCTTAGGCCAAGGCTCTGTTCACTTGGCCGTTAGTGGTCGCGCGCTTAGCCCCAGGCTCTTCTCACTGGGGCGTAGAGGTCGCGTGCTTAGGGCCAGGCGTAACTCAC
>CAUZNX010000004.1:0-15376 GCA_963580905.1 Dehalococcoidia bacterium
CTTTGCAACTGTTCCATGAGCCAATTGTCGACCATGGGCTCGAGCCTGCTGCCGATCTCGCGGATGTTGCTGGGCTGTGGGGTCGGCGTCGGTGCGACGTAGGGTGGTGTGCGCGTCGGCTTGGCGAAAGGCGTGGCAGTTGGCTTCGGCGTGGAGGTCGGCGCCGGTGCGGCTGGCCCTCCGACGCTGTCTGCGACGCCGATGCCTACGGCCAGCAAGCCAGCGATCGCAATGGAGCCGATCACAATTACCGGGATGAACCGTTTTACGAGGTCGATGGCGTTCCGGATCAAGTGCGATTCCTAGAAGTAATGGTCAAGAGCCTTTAGGCCGGAAGCGGAACGCGAACAGGTCTGCGTCCTTTAGCGCGAATCGCAGCCGTACCGGTTTTCCTGCAAAATCGCTCAGGGTCGCGCCAGAGTTCCACGTGATGGCCCCCTCGATCTCGTCGCCGAACATCTCCGGGCAGTCGTCCATGGCCAGGCCTGGTATCGGGCGTCCCTCTGCGTCTTGAACCTCGATACGGAGCGACCCGGCGGCCGACGTGGAGTAGTTGACTTCAAGTTCACCACCCTCGAAGACCAGCGGGTGCGTTATGAGTTCGCCGCCCCCAAAACCGGCGTTGACCGCGACAAAGCCGTCGGTGCGGAAGGTGTACCGGCGGATGCGGGTGGTAGGGTACCTCCAGTGGTCGCTGGCGTACATGCTCATCTCTTCGGACGAGGTATGCAGGATGCCGGTCTCCATATACACGCCACGCTCATGCCAGTTCTCCCGGTCAAGTCCGGGACGAAGGATCGCCTCTTTGAAGCTGCGGTCGAAGTGGAGTCCGTCACGTGAGGACATGAATACGATGTCGTTGACGCCGTTGCCGTGAGGCCACGTTGGGTCCGGCGTGTGCTCGATGACATACCTTGATGGAAACATTAGATAGGTGTTCGGCGCACGTTCGTACGCCACACAGGAGTTGGTGTACAGGTGCTCGTCGGGGACCTCGCCTGTTTCGATCGACTCAAGCTCGCTCCAGTGGATGAAGTCTGGAGATGTCGCTCGCCGTATCCAGCGCACCCCGCCTTTGAATATCCCGGTGCCATCCACGCCCCTGGTATAGATGACGTACCTGCCGGTCTGGGCATCCCAGAAGGGCACGTTAAAGGAATCGAATGGGCGGTCGGTGAGGACAGGCTCCTCCTGCATCAGCTTCCAGTTGACGCCGTCGGGAGAGGCCATCGCGAATACGTCCTTATCACGTACGACGGCCTTGTAACGCTGCGCATCAGGGGTGTCGGGGTTGTCATCGCGGAAGGGCGCCATGTTAGCGCCGGGCCCCATCCAGACCAGGTTGTTATCGCGAGAGCCCTCGAACTCAATTATTCCGAGGTCCGGCTTCTCCCAGTGGATGCCATCCTGGCTCTCCGCGTACGCCGACCAGCGCGGGTTCATTACTTTCGGCGCAGACACTGCGTCGCAACGGTACCAGGCGCGGTAGCGGTCGCCGTCCTGGAAGGTCCGCAGGAATGCCACGCTGTCGTGGTCCCAGGGGCGGTCCCCTCGCAGCACGGACTCCCTGGGTATCGGGGACTGCAGTCTACGGGTGGCACCGTCAATCTTCGCGATCCAATGGTCATCGACGAATAGCTGGCGACCGGAGCCGATGTTTTCAGGTGCACGTTCTGTCATTGGTCCCTCTCGCTGATACTAGGCATTATTATCTCACGCGGCCCCTGATCGGATCACCGTCCAGCGGGAATATTGGCGCGGGTGTATTGTGACAGATTCATTCGCCCAGTGGGCGGCCCAACTCGTCACGATTCTTTATCAGCCATTGGACGCCGAAGTCTATCAGGTCCACCTGGGGCATCAACATAGCGTTGCATGCCCCGACCTTCGCTTTTTTTACTGAGGACGACTCCTCCAGGAATGCGCTGCCAAGGCGCTCGAAATCCGTTTCGTCGACGTCTGGTTCCTCGTATTGGACCCACTCTCGGAGCCCCTCAACGAGTACCGGGGAGCCAGATTGGCATCTTGACTGCCGGTCTCCGAAGGCCCGCCGCTCCGCCAGGTGAAGTGAAGTATTGCTGCCAAAGCTCGCCCCAAGTAGAAGAACCTGGCCTCCTAATCCATATAGACGGGCAAGGGGTGAGAGCTCACCGTGTGGGTCGTCGAGTGGTTGTTCCGTGAGGATTTCGCTGGCTCGTGGCCCGCGCGCTGCTAATGACGATGTAGGGTGATTACTTCTCAGAACGCCTGGCCACGACCGAAAGTTCTCTGCGATCACCCCGATTGCTAGGGTTGGCGTCACCCGAGGGTCAAATGTGGGCATCGACTCGCGAATAAGGGGCCACCAATCCGAAGGCACGGGCGGGTTGTCCAAGCTTGAAGGATCGGACACATCGGCGGAGAGGGCAGGCATCACCAGTGTCCCGTTGTCTCCCACGGCTTTGAGCAGCGCCTCGATCACTGCCACCGGTCCTCCGCAGACCCATCCCAGTGCGCTGAGCGATGAATGCACAAGCACGACTGACCCCGGAGCGACGCCCAGGGAGGCGAGATCGGCGGTCAGCGATTCGACGGTGGCGAACCGTTCCCCGGCGCGGGCAATGGTGTTGGCTTCAGAAATTCTTGCACCTCTGCATGAGTCCTCGTGAGGATAGTCGAGACGCCTGCGCATACCCAGCCCCGCCACCCTAGAAGCGACCGCGCCGCCGTTGGGCTATCTTGATGTAGGGCAGTGATTGCCAGGCGTCGTTGATCGCTGTTTGCATGCCGAGGACCCATGGCTGGACCAGGTATGAGCGTCCGCTCTCGAAGATCACTGGCAGATAGTAGTAGCCGTCGATGATCTGTTGTTGGGCGTCCTGGTAGAGCGAACAACGGCTGGGTGCGTCCAGCGGCAGCGCATTGCCCTCTTCGATTATGGCATCCAAGTCCGGGTTGGAGTGGCCTGTGGTGCCCTGGACCTCTTTCGATTCGGAGTGCCCCAGCATGTAGATGAGCTGCCCCGGGTCGGGTATCTGAGAGCCCACGCTCAGCCTGAGGAGGTTCGCATCATCAGAGCGCTGCTGGCCACTCTCGACTGGGATGATCGTGACTTGGACTCCGAGTATTTCGCGCCAATCCTCCTTTATCACTTCAGCGGCCCTGGTGAACTGAGGGCCGCTTAGCTCGACGAGAATCGCCGGGAGGCTCGCTCCGGCGTAACTGGATTCGGACAGGAGTTGCCGGGCCTTTTCGGGGTCGTAGTCGTAGCCGGAATACGATCCGTCCGTGCAGGGGAGCAGGGTGTTTATCATGCCTGTTGCTCGTGGCGTTGTGGGGCCGAATCCCGACATTACCGCAGCGGGCATGTCGATGGCGTGAGCAAGGGCTGCCCGGACCTTCGTGTCGTCGAGGGGAGGTGAGTCGGTCTTGAATGCGAAATACCAGGTAGACAGGTCTGGGATTGGGACCAGGTCGTTATGGAAAATATATCTGCGATCGTGGACAGAGGGCTGGCGGGCGACATCGGAGAATATGACGTCGGCCTCGCCGCTCTCGTACATGGTGAGTTGGGTCGAGAGATCGCCGACGAAGCGAAGTTCGACCTTCTCCAGGGTGGGTCGGTCGCGCCACCAGTTGGCCGCCGGGGTCAGATCAATGTCACTGGATTCGGGGTCAAATGTGACCTTGAACGGACCAACGCCAATGGGGTGCTGTTCCCAGGCCGGGTCGGCCTTAGCCTGATCGGCCTTGAATATCCCCAGCATCCATACGGCTAACTTCAGGGGCCAGGTCGGGTCGGGGGCGTTGAGTGAGATTTCCAGTGTCCGTTGGTCGACAGCCCGGAGTCCAGATGCCTGTTCAACGTCGCCGTTCGAAACTGCGTCGAAGCCCTGCACCTGGGTAAGCGTCAGCAGGGACGCGCCCCATGACACCTGGTTTTCCGGGAGGCCGCCGAACTCCCACGCCGCCTTCACGTCCGCAGCGGTGACCGGAGAGCCGTCGTGGAAGATGGCATCTGGGTCGATGTGTATTGTGAACATCGTGGAGTCCGCATTGACGTCGTAGCCGATAGCCACTCCCTGGAGCAATTCGCCTGTGGGAGAGAAGCGGAACAGGGGCATAAAGACATCCTGGTTCCAGGCCGACTCGATGTAGCTTCCGGTGCGCCAGGGCGCGATCGTGGATCGCTTGCGCTGGATAGGGAAGCGCAGCACCTGATCGGGCGCCAGTGCAATGCCCGAAGCAATTGCCGGTGCCTTTCGTCTGGGCAGCAGTACTGATGGCCCCTCATTGGTCGCGACCAGCGCGGTCGTAGGTGCTGTGGCAATGGACGCTTTGGCGGCAGTCGTGGCCGATACTGCGGGGGCAGCAGGTGCAGGGTCAGCTGCGGGCCTGCGGGTCGGCAGAGGCTCCGGCTCGGGCGTGGGCGCAGCTCTAGCCGTGGGTGCTGGGACCGCTGGCACGGCGGTTTCAGGGGGTGCTACCGGCTCTACTTCCACCGTGCAGGCTACGGCAAGCGACACTAGCAGCAATATGAGCGCTAACGGGAGAAGGCCGAGTTTAGGTGATCTGCGACGCATGGAAATCGCGGCTCCCCCCTGGATGACCCCTTTGAGCCCCATTAGGCTAGGTAGTTGCCCCAGGCTTCCATCCGTGATGGAGGTGGGAGCGAAACCATGTCTCCGGACTTCAGGGAGAGGGCAACGGCTTCGGAAAACTCCATGTACCGCATGCCCTCCTCGAAGTCGGGGGACACGGGCGTGCCATCCTGGATGGCACGAATCCACTGGGAGTCGGTGTCCTGGGTGCGGATCTCCGCCTCGGGGATGAAGATGGACCCCAGGTTGGCCGCGCCGTCTGTGGCTCCCATGATCTCCCCTCCGAACAGGTTGTATACCAGGGCACCATTGGAACCGTAGATCGAAATGGTTGGGGCGGGTACAGAGCTGGCGGCAGACGAGAAGTGGTAGCTAGCTGTGGCTCCGCACTCCAGGTCCGCGACTATGGCTATGGAGTCCGGGACTTCGGCGTCTACGCGCTCCCCTGCGATGTCGGTGCGCTTGGTGCGGTGGTTCCGCCCTATGGCGGCAAGTCTCGTGGCCGGGCCTACCCACCTGTTCAGGATCTCGACCCACATGCCGAGGGTCATCGCGTTGACACCTGTCACGGCGGGGTCAGCCTGCCAGGAATAGGCGTCGCTCTCGGGGGTCGACATCATACCGGTAACGTGGACCTCCCGGATATCGCCCACGAATCCCTCATCGTGGAGCAGTCGCAACATCGTTCGGTCACCCTTCAGGCCGGGGAGGGGAGGATAGAGGGCCGTCACCAGATCGTTCTTCCGCGAAGCGTCGAGCATGTCCTGCGCGTGGCTCAGGTTCAGGCCCATTCGTGCCTGGCAAAGTACGTGCTTGCCGGCGGCGAGGGCCGCAAGGGTCGCGTCTCGATGGAGCACGGGTGGGGTGGCGACGATCACAGCGTCCACGTCGGGTGACTCTGCAACCTCTTGCCAGGTCGCGGCTGCCGAGGAGAAGCCGTACTGCTCTACCGCGTCGTGTGCCTTAGCGGGAGTGCGGCTCCAAACTGGTCCCAGTTCCGCCTCGCGTATCTTTGCGAGGGCCGGCAGGTGTCTGCTCTGGGCGACTCCGCCCGCGCCTATGAAGCCGATTCGGACTTTTGCTGGCATGTGTTCTCCTGGGTTGGTCGCATTAGGTCTTGGGTTTTGCGTTGCCGGAGGATAAGGGAAAACAGAATAGATAATCTGAGGGCAGTCAGTTGTCAGGCAGTGTCCAGGCCCGGCCCACTTAGCGTGCGCAGCACCTGCACCTCTGCTGTAAACCATAGTGCCATGCTGCCGCCTCGGTCATCGAAGCCGCTCACGGCGGGCCGGTCCAGATAGTACTGTATATCGGCGTTGGTGCCCGATCCAAAACATGCGTCGACGACCTTTCCCGAGTCCTCGATGCGGTCCGAAATTCCTTGCCAGGCTAGGGCGACCGTGTCTCTGAAACCCTCGTCCAGCCAGCCCATCCGGACCCCTCTGGCCATCGCATAGCCGGTCATACTGGTCGCGGTGAATTCTTGATATGTGCCCGGGAAGTCGACGACCTGACGCCACATGCCAGAAGGCTCCTGGTGTCTGCGCATAGCCTCCATGAGGGCGACGTACTTCGTCAGGACCCTGGCACGATCGGGGTGGTCCTCTGGGATGTACGTCAGCGACTCGGCGAGCCCCATGGCCGCGAATCCGTTGCCGCGTCCCCAGTGGTGGTGGGCATTGCGTCCGTGCCAGTACAGGCCACTCTCTTGTTGCGTTTCCGCATCGAACAGGAACGTGGTCAGCACGTCGAGGTACTTGTCGTCGCCGGTGAGGTTGAAAGCCCGGCCCAACACGCTTCCAATATGGAGCATGTCCTCGACGATATAGTCGGCACGGAGGATGGGTGCAGTTTTGCCTTCGGATGCGCGGCGGTAAACGTTCCCCGCCTCGACAAGCAGGGCGGCGTAGCGAGGATCGCCCGTAGCCTGGGTCAGCTCGTCTGCCCAGACGAGTGCGCCGAGGGCTCCCGCATTGGTAGCGTAGGCAAAGAAATCGTGCGCCATGTATGGCGAGACCAGTGCTACAAACTCCTGAGCCGGACTAGTAACCTCGTCGTCCAGATCTGCCAGCCTGAGCCTTCCGCTCATCGCGACGCCCTCGGTGTAGTTGATCGGGTCGAGCCGGTGTCCGTATGGCGAAGACAGCGCTCTCCCCACCTCCATAGGCGAGCGAGAGCGTCTGCGGTCCAGTTCGGCCCCGGCTCCGGATCGTCCAGGGGTGGTTGTCTCGATGGTTTTCCAGAGTCGTTCCATCTCACCACGGAGGCCATCCACAGTCGTGCCCAGGCGGATGCCGGGTATTGCTCCCAGGCCACCCGCGCCGTCTGCACCCAGGGCCTGCAGTAGGCCGTCGCCTGAGCCCATGCTTGTGGCCCCCAGGGTGGATCCGAGATTGCCGGCGGCATCGTTGGCTTCCCATACGGTGGTATCCGAGAACGCCAGTGAGATCATCAGGTCGGGGGCCTGGAAACAGATCCATCGCCACAGGTATCGCTGCTCGGGGTCGGTCTGGTGGTAGAAGTAGCCGTCGTCTGGAGGGTAGCCGGACTCGGGCGATCCTCCTGCACCATTTCCGGGAGCGGCCCGGAGTTCCAGGCCGTCTAGATTGGCGCAAGGCACGATGCTGAGGGCAATCGTGCTGGAAGTCGCGTTATCCGGCGACGAGTACTGTCGGGCGGTGGCGAGGGCCAACTCCACATCGGCCGGTTGCGCCGACAGCCCAGCTATGATGAGCACCCTCGTCTGTCGTGGCGAGGCACTGTAGGCGTCTCGGTGGAGAAGTGCGGGGATTGCTCGCTGCGAACGAGTCACACCGCAGGCCGAGCTAGTCCAGAGGTCGGACCGACCTTCGGCCAGGGCGCGGATGTCTCGTACGAGGCTTGCTGCATCCATGACTACTTCGTTCCTTCTCCATTACCAAAGCGGAAAGCGTAGAGGTTCGCGTCGCGGAGCTTGATCCTCAGGCGCACCGGGTTGCCTGCGTGTGCGCCCAAAGCTGCCCCGTCTTTCCAGGCGACCACGCCCTCTATCTTGTCGCCGAACACCTCGTTGCAATCGTCCAGCGAGAGTCCATCGATCGGCGTGCCGTCTTCGGTTTGTATCTCCACGAATATGCTGCCGCCGCCTGCTGTGCTGTAGTTGAGCTCCAACTGGTCGCCGGTGAAGGTGAGTGGCGGCGTGACGAACTCGCCCCAGCCCTTGTATGGACCTTCAACGGACACGAAGCCGTCCGTGCGGATCGTGCAGCGGCGGAATCGTGCATCGGGGCCTTCGCGGTAGAGTTCCACGTAGTACATCGATAGTTCGCCGGGGGCGAGTTCCAGGATGCCGGGTCCCATGATCGGGTTACGGTCCACCCAGTTGCGCAGGTCCAGACCCGGCCGGATGTAGGGTTCGCGGAAGCGGCGCTCCCAGGTTATCCCATCACGGCTGGTCGCCATCTGAATGTCGGACAACCCCGGGATCGGGGCCGACGGATGGACGCGTTCCGGATACAGGATCATTGGGAACATCAGGTATGCGTTTGCCGCCCGACCGTACTTGAGGCCGGAGTTCGTGTAGAAGTGCAGGCCCGGCGGGTCGTCGTCGTCGGACTCGATCACCGTTTCGGGTTCTGACCAATTGAGAAAATCGGTGGACTCGCTGCGGCGGATAGAGCGATGGCCATCTTCGGTGGGGCCGAATGTGCCCCCCACCGATGTCGAATGGCCGCGCATGTAAATGACGTATTTTTCGCTCGCCTCGTCCCATAGCAGGATGTTGTGGCTGTCGAAGGGCCGGCCTGTCAAAATCGGATCTGGTCCGGTTCGGGTCCAGTGAAATCCATCGTCCGAGACGAATCCCAGGATGGCATCGATGGGCTTCGTCTTTTCCCTGGTGATCATCTTGTACTTTTCGCCGGGCGCTCCGTTTGGGTCCTTTATCACGGAGGCGTTGATACCGTGGAGATCGTCGGTGGGCAGAATCAGGTTGTTGTCACGTGACCCGGCCCAGTCGACAAGACCGAGATTGGGCTTGTCCCAGTTGATGCCGTCGGTGCTCTCTGCGTAGCACATCATCGACTCACCATCGCGGTTCTCGCGGCCTGCGCCAATATCGCAGCGATACCACATGCGAAAGCGGCCTTCGTCCTCAATTACGGTAGAGTAGTGGACCCCACCAGACTCCCATGGTTGATCTGCGGTCAGCGCAACCTCGCGGGCCTCCGGGGTGTGCATCCTGAGCCGGATGTTCTCCTGGTTGTCGAACCACATGTCGTCGAGAAAGAGCTGCCTGTCAGAGCCGATCTGGACCGCACCTGTACTCACTCAACCCACCCCCGCTGTATTTTGCGCCAGCCTCAACAGGGCCTACATTGAGGGAAAGGTATCACAGTACGCGGGGATATGTGGTGAGCAGGGCGCAGAGGAACGCCAGGTGTAGGCCTAGCCGATGTCACCCTGACTGGATGCGAAGGGTCTGGGGAGGAGGGTCCTTGCCTTGACGGGCAGGTGAGAGGGGACCCGACCCTAGATACTTCGTCGGGGGCCCCCTCAGAATGCCAGACGGGTGTGGTTCAGCCAGTAAACTTGAACGCGTATAGGCTGGCGTCCCGGAGCTTGATCCGGAGTCGGACTGGCTTGCCCGCGTGGGCCTTTAGACCGGCGTCTCCGTTCCAACTCACGATGCCCTCGATCTTGTCGCCGAACACCTCGTTGCAGTCGTCGAGGGTCAGGCCCTTGATGGGCGTGCCGTCTTCTTCCTGTAACTCCACGAAGATGCTCCCACCTCCGGCTGTGCTGTAGTTCAACTCCAAGCTGTCGCCAGAGAACGCGAGCGGCGGTGTGACGAACTCGCCCCAGCCCTTGTATGGCCCTTCCACCGACACGAAGCCGTCCGTGCGCAGGGTGCACCGGCGGAATTGGCCCTGCCCATTACCCTCGCGCTGGAGTTCAGAGTAGTACATCGAAAGCTCGCCATCACCGGTTTCGAGGATTCCCGCGCCCATGATGGGATTGCGGTCCACCCAATTGCGTTGGTCCAATCCTGGCCGGAGGAAGGCCTCGCGGAATCGGCGCTCCCAATTGACCCCGTCAAGGCTGGCGACAAACTGGACGTCGGACATTCCTGGATGAGCTGCCGACGGATTGATCCGATTGATCCGCTCAGGGTAGAAGATCATCGGGAACATTAGATACGCACGGGACGCCCGAGAGTACTTGACGCAGGCGTTGGTGTAGAAATGAAGGCCCGGGGGGTCGCCGTCGTCGCTCTCGACGACCATCTCCGGCTGGGTCCAGTTCAAAAAATCCTCGGACTCACTACGGCGAATAGCGCGGTGTCCATCCTTGAATGAGCCAGGCACTGCGGTGGATTTTCCGCGCATGTAGATGACGTAGCGCTGTCGTTCGTCGTCCCGGATCAGTATGTTGTGGCTGTCGAATGGCCCTTCGGTATGAATCGGATTGGTCGACACCTGCTGCCAGGCGATACCGTCAGGAGACGTGTAACCAAATATCGCCTTCTCTGCACCCCTGAACTGGATGATCATCTTGTATCGTTCCGACGGGACGGCGCTCTCGTCGAGCATGACAGACGGATTGATGGCCTGAAAGCCTTCCGTGGGATAGTAAATGTTGTTGTGCTTGGAACCCTCGAACTCCACAATGCCGAGGTCAGGCTTTTTCCAGTTGATCCCGTCATCGCTCTCGGCGTAGCAGCTGAATGCGGCGCTATCGTTGTCCGGGTTGCCGGCGTCGGACCGGTACCACATGCGATAGCGATCGCCATCCTTCACTACATTGGGGAGATTGATACCGCCGTTTTCCCATGGCTGATCAGCGTTGAGCGTGACATCCTGAATGACAGGACGGTGCATTTCCAGTCGCACGTTGTCCTGGCTGTCGAACCACATCTCGTCAAGAAAAAGCTGCCGATCAGAGCCGACCTGGATTGGATCCATATAGTTCGTCCCTCCTCTAACCCACAAACCTGAAGGCGTAAAGGCTGGCGTCACGGAGCTTGATTCGGAGCCTGACTGGCTTGCCCGTGTGGGCTTTTAGACCGGCGTCTCCGCTCCAACTCACGATGCCCTCGATCTTGTCTCCAAACATCTCGTTGCAGTCGTCCAGCGAAAGGCCCTTGATGGGCGTGCCGTCCTCTTCCTGCAACTCAACGAAGATACTCCCGCCGCCGGCGGTACTGTAGTTCATCTCCAGCCGGTCGCCAGCGAACGTGAGCGGCGGCGTGACAAACTCTCCCCAGCCCTTGTACGGCCCCTCTACGGACACGAAGCCGTCCGTGCGCAGCGAGCAGCGGCGGAAGCGTGGTTGGTCTTCCGTTTCTCGCAGGAGCTCGGAGTAGTACATCGACAACTCATCAGGGCCGGTCTCGAGGATGCCGGGGCCCATGATGGGGTTGCGGTCAACCCAGTTGCGAGGGTCCAGACCTGGCCGGAGAAAAGGCTCACGGAACTGTCGCCCCCAGGCGATCCCGTCTCGGCTAGTGGCCATTTGCACATCGACAGGCCCGGGAATGGCGCTTCGGGGTTTATCCGGCCAGGGTAAAGGATCATTGGAAACATTAGATAGGCTTGGGCCGCTCGATGGTATTTGGCGGCGGAATTGGTATAGAAGTGGATGCCGGGCGGGTCGTCTGCATCGCCATCAAACACCATTTCAGGCCTGGTCCAGTTCACGAAATCCTTGGACTCGCTGCGGCGAATAGCCCGGTGTCCCCCATTGAACGTACCCGGGGGCGAGTGGTCGTATCCCTGTCGCTCGTCGTTCCAAATGAGCGTGCCAGGGACCGACTCGGAGACCCCGCGCATGTAGATTACGTAGCGCTGTCGCTCGTCGTCCCAGAGCAGTACGTTGTGACTGTCGAATGGGCGCTCTGTCTGTATCGGGTTGTTGGGCAGTTGCTCCCACCGGATCCCGTCCGGTGACGTATACCCAAGGATGTTCCCTTTGCCCTGCACGATCATCTTGTAGCGCTCAGATGGAGGAGGGCCCTTGTCGAGGATCACCGAGGGGTTGATAGCAGGAAAACCCTCGGTCGGGTAGAAGATGTTGTTTTGCGTGGAGCCTTGATACTCGACGATGCCGAGGTTGGGCTTCTCCCAGTGAACACCGTCGCTGCTCTCTGCGTAGCAGCTGTAAGATTCCATGTCCTTGTTCGGGTCGATGCCGTCGGCCCGGTACCACATCCGATAGCGGTCGCCATCCTTGAGGACGGATGAGTAGTGCACACCGCCCGACTCCCACGGTTGATCCGCAGAGAGTGCGATCTCTCGAACGACTGGCGGGTGCATCTTAAGCCGGACGTTGTTCTGGGTATCGAACCAGATTTCGTCAAGAAATAGCTGCCTGTCAGATCCGGCCTGAATTGGTTTTTCGCTCACAATATGGACCCCTTCCAGGTTTGCGCTGGCCCAACCGGGCCGACGGTGGAGGAACGGTATCACAAGTCAGCGGACACAGGTGGTCGGTGGTGCGGAGGGTTTGATCGCCCTACGAGGCCCGCTCGATCAACTCGTCCCGTAGTAGGCCGTACCGCGCTTCGTCCCGCCTTTCGCCGCGCACGACGGTCTGGGCACGCAGGACGCCTTCGAGGGTCATGCCAAGCTTCTCCATCACTCGCGTCGATTGGGTGTTGAGGGCATCGGCCCGGGTCCATATCTTCGCCAGTTCCATCTCCTCGAACCCCCAGCGAACCACCTCCCGCGCCGCCTCCACGACAAGCCCCTTGCCCCAGTGTTCCCGGGCCAGCGAGTACGCCAGTTCACCGTGGGCGTACTTGCGATCAATCGTGAGCCCGATGCCGCCGACCACCTCGGAGTCAAGGACGATGGAGAAGCGCGGGTCGTCTGCCCAGGGGGCTAGGACGTAACGCGCCACGAACTGCTCAACCCAGTGGAGGTTTAGTGGGGCATCGTGGAAAGTAGCCCACTCCTCGTCTGAGGAGTAGGCCAGGATCGCGTCTGCGTCGGTCAGTCTTAATGGGCGCAAATTGAGCCGCTCGGTCGTTAGCTCGATTCCTTTTGCCATGGGTTGTGCCTCGAAGAGTTAAGAAGCAAAGGGGCGCGGCCCCTCTGCACTCCCCTTATGTAAAATCAGCCTGTGGCTGCCACCTTGACCAGCTTCTGGAGCGCACGGAGGTCGCGCCGCTGCGGGTCCATCTTGCTGCCGAACTGGCCCCAGGGCACCTCGGCGAAGTAGATGTCGCCTCGGGAATCGACGCACATGCCGTGGGGCATTGTAAATTGGCCCACACCGAGCCCTTCCGGCTGATCACCGACTGAAGCGAGCAGATTCCCCTTGGTGTCGAAGACGCTTATCCGTGGACCCAGGTTCTTTCCCTTCCAGTTGCCTAGGTCCATGTAGTTCGACCGGAGGCCTCCGAAGGTCTCCAGCACATAGACCACCGGAGACTCCCCGCGGTCGTCAATGTGGATATGGGTGGGAGGAGCGAGATTGACCCACTGGTCCTTGAAGTTGCCATTTGAGTCGAATATCTGGACCCTCTGGTTCTCGCGGTCAGCGACATAGACATATCCGTCACGGTCTACTGCGAGCTTGTGCACTGTGCAGAACTGGCCGGGCCTCGTGCCGGGCTCACCCCAGGAGAAGAGCGGCTTGCCGTCCGGTGTGTACTTGTGGACGCGGGCATTGCTGTACCCGTCGGAGATGTAGATGCTGCCGTCTCGCGGATCCACGACCGCGTGGGTTGGTCCCGCCGCGAAGGGTTCGCCACTCATCTGCGGCTTGTGCTTGCCCTTCTCTCCGAAGGTCATCAGAAGCTTGCCCTCGGGGGTGAACTTTCGAATGGTGTGGTCTCGCGCATCGACGCAGAAGATCATGCCATCCGGTGTGATCGAGATACCATGGGCTGCGAAGAACACATCCTCACCCCAGGACCGCAGGAAATTGCCGTCTCTATCCAAGACGATCATCGGGTGCTTGCCGCGATTAAACGCGAAGAGATTGTCGTTAGAGTCGACCGCGACGCACGCTACCTCCTCGTAGAGCCATCCATCGGGCAGGTTGCCCCACTGGTCCCCCGTTACGTCGTATGTGAACTGTCCTTCTCCCAGTCTTACCATGTGTGCCCTCGCTTGTTTGTTGACATGTTGGAGCGGCGCCCATTATATATTGACCTCAGCCGGAAGACGCAACCAGCCGCAAGGGGTGATCATGGACCCAAGACTGACCCGATACGAAACACCGGTTTCCGACGAGCTTATTCAAGAGATATGGGAGATGTGGCAGAAGGTGCCCGAAGATGTGGGCATCGGATCGGACATCTCCATGCTCAGCGGCCATCTAACCAACCGAACACGCTCCGAGGATCGCAAGCTCCTCTACGTCGCCAGGGTGGATGGCGTGGTGGCGGGTACCTCCATGATTTGGATCTCGGGTCGCGACCCTGTGCTCTGTGAGTTCGGACTGCCCGCCACGGCAGCCGAGTTTCGCAATAAGGGCATCGGCCAGGCCCTGTTCGACACCCCTGTTTCTGACTTCAAGGAGATGGGCGGCGAGGCGATTTTTCTAGGAACCAACCATGTGAACGCCGGGAGAACGTACTTCCGCGCGGGGTATCGCAAGCTCGTCGCGTCCATTACCCATGTCCGTGTGCTCTCCGGTGTGTCCCCTGAGGAGTATTTCGTGGAATACTTCAAAGGGCTCGGGCCCGTGAGCGTATTTCCAGGGGAGGTCACAGACCGCACATCCGCGGTGCCGCTCGTCCATGCCGCACACGACTGGCAAGTGATGGACGCGAACATGCCCACCCTGTCGCGCCGACACTTTGTTCACCGCGGCTTCGCTGGACAGACGGGACGGTATATTGGCCTGCTCGATGATGAGAATGCTACTTTCTTCGCGGCGAGGGCTGGTGATCGCCAGAAGGTGGTCGGCCTGTCCAGCGCAAAGCTGGGGGACGATGGCGTTTGTTCCGTGGACGGGTTTACCCACAACAATTTCATCGATCAGTGGAACCCACTAATCGAGGCGGCGATGGAGTGGGGCCGAACCCGAGGGGCCGCTTCGTTCGGGGCGACCGTATCGGTCGAGGACTATGAAAAAAGAGAGATGTTTGAGGCTCAAGGGTTCCGAGAAGCAGGGCCCGCTGACGACTTCTTCCTGGATGGCATATGGCTGAAGTTGCAGCCGAACGGCAGGTCCGTGGGCGCACTGAGACTCGTTAGAACATAGAGGCAACTCTGCGGCCCTACAGGTGCCCGGACCATCACTTTGGCTGCTAAATTGAGAGGTACAGATGAGCGAACGTCCCCTCTGGTCCAGACAGTACGACAGCGAATCCTGGATGCCCTTTACAGTCGAGGTCGATGGTCACCCATTGGCATGCAATCTCAACCCTGACCCAGAGCGCGGTGCCGACGCAACACTTTGCGTCATCCCTACCCAGGCCCTCAATGTGGTCGAAGACCCGGCGCGGATGAAGGTCAAGCCCAACGTCATGTCGGAGTGGCTTGATCGTCTGGCGGCAGCCGGGGCGAGCATACTTCTGGTCCATGGTAAATGGTTCGATAGCTTGTCAGAACTGGCAGAACGGGTGGGTTCTGGGTTGGACTGGTTCGAGGGCATGGAGCGCCGCATCGCGGGCGCTATCTCGGAGAGCCTTCGCCGGGGCTATGTGAAGCCGGGCAAAATTGTCGTGATGGGCAGTTCTCGCCATGGCTTTGCCATACTGCACGCCGCCGCCAGCAACCCGGACGTTTCCGCCGCTGTCGCGCACCAGCCCATCGTATCGTGGCCTCGAATGGTCGAGTTCGCCGGCATGGATGACGATCCGA
>CAUZNX010000005.1:0-14071 GCA_963580905.1 Dehalococcoidia bacterium
ATCGGGGTAATGTCAGCCAGAGGCGACACTATAACCTCTGGGGTGGAGGCAGCGCCAGCGGAATTTAGAGCCTCCGACTCACCGCAGCCTATTGACAAGAACAACACCGCTGAAACGAATATGAGGCCCTGTAACATAGTGCGTAACCTCCTGCGGTGTGCTACCGGAGAGAGATAGCGGATAGGGGCTGAATCTCCGATCATCGGGAATCGGCTCACTATACCATCATGGGTATCGCTTTCGTCTGGTAAACAAGAGAAGTGGGGTAGATTCGGCCAGGTATTTCTTGGGTTTGGATCATGGACGTTAGAGCACTATCTGTGGCCCGCATGGATTTCGTCCGGTTTTCGGGGGAGTTGTTCATCTACTAAGCGTTTATTTTACTAGGGGGAGGGGTGCTCACCGTGCTCACGACCGGCCTGTTCGAGGTTATTGGACTGGACATTGGTCGGGTGGCGGAATCCTGGTTTCTGCCGTGTGGTGCGCTCGGCGTGGTAGGGCCGGTTCGTGGGCTGGCTATGAAGTCAGGGTGGGTGAAAGACCTGCCACTACGGGGCGGGTGGGACTTTTTCTAGCACGTAGACGTGGGACTTCCAGACTTCGTGGTGGATTTCGTCGAGGGCTATTTTGCCGGGGCGTTCGACGGCGAGGCGTCGGTCCATGACCTCGACATTTGTCTTGGTGAGGTATTCGCATCTTTCAAGGAGGCCCTTGAGGGTGGTCTTTTCTCCGCCCAGCATGATGTAGTCTAAGCGCTTTTCGTATGGCTCGAAGATGGTGCGCATGACTTCGCAGGCCTTGTCGTAAATTTCGCGGATGAGGCGTTTTCGGCTTCGTTCGAAGCGTCGCTGAGACGAGCCTCCCTGTTTGTGTCGGTTTTTTACGTGGCGGGAACCGGACTTGGAGGCTATCCGCTTTTCGCCGTGGATTACGCCAATCGCGTAGTTGCCGAGCCTGAGCAGGACGACTCCGATTACGAGGTCCCGGTCGAGTATCTCTTTCAATGGAGAGCTATCCAGGTTCTCGTGGATGGAATCTTTGTCGACGGGAAATGGTGGGGATATGGCGATGGCCGAGTCCTGGCCTTGGAAGATTGCCAGCCCTGTCTCTGAGGCGGGGACTTCACGCAGGATCTCGGCTAGATCTGGCCCCGCATCTGGACCGGGATTCTGTGAGTCGGGTTTGACGTACAGCGTGCTGTACGGCTCATCCGCTCCTTCCAGGCTGGCGAGCAGCTTGCGGAGGCCGGACGCTGTGACCCAGCGTCGTCTGACGATCTGGTACTCAGACGGCGGTTCGAAAATGTGGTGAGCGATTTCTGTCATTGCTTGCTACAATTGGGTTTATCGACGGCTGGCTCGTTAGAGCATACGCTACAGAGCGGTTTCAGTATACATTCATGGCGCAAAGGGTGAGCAGTTGCGAATTGCGATAGGTTCGGATCACGCAGGATTACCGATTAAGGCCCCTCTAGCGGGGTACCTTGAGTCCCTTGGCCACGAGGTGGTGGACGTTGGACCGATGTCTTTCGATCCGGACGACGACTACCCGGACTTTGCCGCTGAGGTCGCCCGCAAGGTTGCAAACGGCGAGGCCGAACGGGGGATCATGATGTGTGGCAGCGGTGTGGGTGCGAGCGTCGCGGCCAACAAGATTTTTGGCGTTCGGGCGGCGGTCTGCCATGATGTGTATTCGGCGCACCAGGGAGTGGAGCACGACGACATGAACGTGCTGTGCATCGGCGCTCGGATCGTTGGCGAAGAGGTGGCGAAGGAGCTGGTAGCGGCTTTTGCCGGGGCTAGCTTTACGGGTGAGGAGCGGCACCGGCGGCGGCTGGGCAAGGTCCTAGCGCTGGAGGCGGAGATGGGTGACGGGCCTTTGACAGGCTGAGGTTGAGTGATTTTTGCTGCCGATTTTGCTGCCTGATTCACCTAGCCAGTTGGTCACGGTGACCGCTATGAGTCTGCCCAGCCGGCTATGGCGTTCCGGCTTTTGCGGGTGAATTGTTTCGGGGCGAGGCTGGTAGGTCGAAATGACGACCTCTGTGTCGTACTGATTCCCTAGACTTCAATCGCGAGAATGGTCGATGACGTGGCTTCAGCCAACGGCAGAATAGAGCTAGATCTACTATTCGCCTGGAGGAAGCAGATGAAACGCGGCTACCTGGCAATCGGAGTGTTCTTTCTGTTCGTCTCCTCGGCATGCAGTCATACCTTCACTGGCCCAACAGAGAGTCGAGACGATAGCTTTGCTGTAGGCGATTCCCCCACGGTCGTGGTCGACAGCGACAACGGCCGCATTGTCGTTAATCCCGGCACTGACGGCACTGTCAGGGTAGAGGCGACGCTGAAGAAGCCCGATGACCTCGAGTACGAGATTGTCCAGGATGGGGACTCGATTAGCATCGTGGCAAAGGATACGAGGTCCGATGGAATCCATATTGGGGAGTCTCCCGGTGCGGACATTGAGATCACCGTTCCGTCTGATACCAGGTTGCGGCTTCGTGCCAGCAACGGCGGAGTCGAGATTTCCGGAATGCACCGCTCTGGCTCAGTGCGCACCTCCAACGGAAGGATCGTCCTTGAGGACGTGGTTGGGGATTTCGACCTGTCGACCAGCAATGGCGGTGTGACCATTTCGCGAGCCAGCGGAACCTTCGATATCGAGACGTCCAACGGCTCGGTTTCCACTGAACTGCCGATTTTGACGGTGTCTACGGGGGGCGAGGATCAGTTGAAGGGTACGATCGGAGACGGCGAGGCAGCCCTGGTAGTTAGGACATCTAACGGCTCGGTGACGGTAAAGTAGGGGTAGCTGTTAGATGAGTAGCGCGTCTCGAAGGCGCACAATTTGTATGTCCGTTAGTCCGATGGCGCGCACATATCCTTCGACTCCCCCATAGGCGTTCTCAAGGCGTGCGAGGGTGAGGCGCATCGTGTCGGTCCGTGCCAATCTTTCCGAGACCTTGCCCGACGCCAGATCCTCTTTTGACACAAAATCGGGCCGGCTCAGGTTGCGCCATCGGTCCACAAGGGCCTGGGCGCTCAGGTGGTAGTCCTGGGCGATGGTCTCGTTGGGGACCCCGGCTAGACCCAAGAGCAGGGCGGCGATGAGGCCGGTCCTGTCGGTCCCTCCAGCGCAAAAAAAAACATGGCTGGTAGCCTGCCGGGAGCGGACAATGTTGAGAGAGCGTCATGGATGGAAGCCTGTCTTTCGTCCAATATCCATGCGTAGCCATCGGCCATTCCCTTGGCTGTCTCGTAGTCACGCACTACATCGGGGAGCTCGTCGTCTCCCAGCAAATTATGGTTGAAATACTCAATCCCGGTGGACTGCGCGAGGTCGCTGGGTTTCTCCGATAGCTCATCTTCTGCTCGAAGGTCGATTGCGGTCTTGATCCCGTATTCCTTCAGTGCGGCTACGGATTCGGGCGTGAGATGGTCCAGCAGATCGGCGCGGAGGAAGTGCCCCCAACGCGTTGTGGCTCCGTTGGCGGTGCGATAACCGCCCAACTCTCGAACGTTGTAGGCGCCTGCGATTCTGAAATGGCGTTCGTGACGAGTTTCCAATTGGTCTGTTTAGCTGTATTCGGAACCCATGAGGCATGCGACGGGCCTGCGGGTTTCCTCTGCTTCCTGGAATGCCGACGAGATTCGGTCGGCGTCTTCGTCGGTCTCAATCAGGTAGTAGTTTATTCCCCAGGCGTGTAGAATCGGCTCGGTGAAGCGGGCTGCTGAGTCGGGCGTTGCGCCGTGGCGGGTCCAGCCTCTGTAACCGATCATGATGACCATTGGGATATGAAGGTCTAGGGCGAGCCCCCTAATCGAGTCGCCCGACTCGAAGAAGCCGGTGTTCTGGACCATTACGACCGGCCTCTCGCCGCCAACCCAGAGTCCCGCTGCGATGGCCATGCTCTCGCCCTCTCTGCATATCGGCACGAGAGAGATTGCAGTGTTGGACGCCATTTCCTCGTACATGAAACTGGTCTCGCTGTCGGGGAGCCAGACTGCGTGGGTTACGCCATTTTCATGAAGCTGGCCGATGATGGCGGCAGGGTTGAGTCTGGGTGCAGACAATGGGCGGGCCTCCGTGGAATTGTCGAGGGGTAGCTGCGGCGCATTCTAGCAGGATTCGAGTCGATTGAGGTTGCTAAGCAGGGTGCAGGCTGAGGTGGATGGCTAACCAACCGAACAGGGTGGTGCAGTGTCCGAGGTGCGACGCCGACAATCACCCGGACGCTCGCGATTGCCAGAGGTGCGATATGGCCCTTGGGGGTGGCGTTGTGCTGCCCGCGAGGGATTTGGTCCTCGCTAGTCGCGAGTCACGGTTGATCGCCAAGCTCATCGATCTCCCTTTCACTATGGTCTCGCTGATTGTTGCGAGCGTAATGCAATTCAGATGGCCTGCGACGGAGCAGTTGCAACTTGCTCTCATTCTGTTGGGCGTGTTCGGGATGATGGCCCAGGCCGCGCTGTTGTCACGGGACGGGCAGACGATTGGCAAGAGGTTGCTCAAGATTAGGGTGGTTCGCGCTGATACTGAACGCAACGGCTGGTTCGTGACGAATGTGGTGGTGAGGGCGGGTGTGAACGGGCTGCTATCGCTGACGGGGATCTACTTCGTGGTGGACGCTGCGTTCATATTCTTCAGCAACCGGTTGTGTCTCCACGACTACATATCAGGCACAAAAGTAGTCGGTGCTGCGCACGCTTCGTTGGGCGGGGCTAGAGCACCCCTGCACCAAGATTTATGCCCGCACCCCAAGCCCTGATCTAGGTTTGGGTGCTGGGCTCTCGTTGGCGTGATAGGAGGCCTGCCTCCTCGATTAGTTCGGCTACGAGCTCTTATTGCCGGTACGCCATGACGTGGACTCCGGCTACCCCGGGGATCTCTCTCACCTGCTGGATGATCTCGGTGCAAATGCGCTTGCCTTCGCGGCGCTGTTGGCCCTTTGGCGCGCTTTTCAACCTGGATATGATTTCGTCCGGGATGCTGACCCCGGGGACGTTGGCACGCATCTACTCTGCTGTTTTTGCCGATCGCAGCGGCCCTACGCCCACGAGGATGAAGACGCGCTTGTCCAGACCCATGTCCCTGACCTGGGACATGAAAGAGCGGAGTCTGGGGAGGTCGAAGCAGAACTGGGTCTGGACGAAGTCTGCGCCGGCATCGACTTTTTTCGCCAGCCGGATTGGTCTGAAGTCGTAGGGTGGGGCGAAAGGGTTGCTGGCAGCGCCGAGGAACAGGTGTGGAGGGGCATCTATGGGCCGGCCGCTGAGGAAGGTTCCTTTGTCCCGGAGGATGCGGGCGGTGCGCAGCAGGGTGATGGAGTCCAGGTCGAACACGGGTTGTGCGCCTGGTTGGTCTTCGTTCTTCGTCGTTAGTAGTAGCGCAAGCGCCGGTACCTTAACGCTGATTGCGGGCGCTAACGCCACGACGACCGTCTCGTTTAGCTACCATGTCCAAGACGTGTGGGACGGGCAAAGCACGTCTCTCCACCGGGCTAAGGTTTTCAGTACGTCCGATCCCGCAGGGGAGTGGGCAACGATTAGCAAGGTATCGTCGGCGACCGACTCCTCGTCTTCGCCGACGTCGAGGTTGTTCCGCGGTGATATTTTTCTCTCGTCCGATGCAGCCAAGGCAGGGACGGGCAACGATGGGGTATGGGTGCAGGACGGCGACACCGTGACGGTGAGCTACGTCGACTCCAATGGTGCTCTCATAGATAGCGATGCGTTGACGGTGGATGGCGTAAAGCCGACGATCAGCAATATTGTCCCGGCCGATGGAACGATTACCAATGTAGCGAGCCCGACGGTGACATTCGACGTGACCGACATGGGCTCGGGGATTTCAACTAGCAACTTCTCTACCGACATAACCCTGAAGATCAATGGCTGGCTGGTGTCAGCATCGAAAATCTCGTACCAGGCTATTGCCGGTGGATTCCGGGCCATATTTTCACAAGGCACATCCTGGTCAAATTCAAATGGTAGTGGCGGCTTTTCGGTCACTGATAGCACGGAGTTCAGCCTGGAAATGACTGCCACGGACCAGGCTGGGAACACGCAGACTGTGTCGGGGACCAGCGCCAACGTGACCATCGATAAAACCAAGCCCGTGTTGTCCTCAGCAGGTACCGGGAGCGCTAACACGACTGTGGTCGTTAGCTTTAGCGATGTGTCTGGCCTGGATGCGAGTAGCGTGGATGTCTCCGATTTCGCGGTGGCGGGCGCCACGGTTTCGACCGCTGTACAAGATCCCAATGACAAGAACAAAGTGATCCTGACCGTGAGCGCGTTGGCCTCGGATGCCAAGCCCCTGATCACCGTTAGCAATGTCTCGGACCTCGCGGGCAACGATGTCGCTACTAACTCTCAGGTTACTGCGACAGATGGGATCAAGCCGGTGATCTCGAACGTCGCCATCAACAAGAGCTTGGCTGTTCTGGGCGACGTGGTGTCGGTGACTTTGGGCACAGACTAGAAAATGGCTATCGACTGGCCCCAAGTGACCGTGCACGGCCCCAACAGCGCCACGAGCAACGGTCACCTCAGCGTAACGCAGCCGACGCCTAACAACTTCTCGGCCTCAACCGTGGTCGCGACTGGCGACACCACCGGGACCTACGGTGTGTCCATTCAGGCCAAAGACCTAGGCAACAATCTTACCAACAACCTGACGCAGTTCGTCGACGAAACGCCGATCATTGACGCTAGCAACAACGTCCTAACGCTCGCCAACGGCCCGATTGGCTTTTCCCAGCTCGGCGACCTGTTCGACGTGACGGTATCGATCAACGGCAGCACCGCTGGCGTCACTCTGGGCGTTGTAGATGCGAGCGCCCGGACGATTGCGGTTACCTCCGATGTGGAGGACACGGACACTGTCCTGGTCAGCTACCAGTACACGAATGACACCTTCGAGATCGATAAGACGGCTCCGACGATGACTTTCGACCCCGCCGCCGGCGCCAATGTGTCGACGGGTTCGCCGGTGGTGAATTTCATCTTCGATGACGACGAGTATCCAGGTGATTCGTTCAAGACGGTGACGGTGACCGCCGCCACGTTGACCAAGCCCGACAGTAGCGTTATCGACATACTTCCGTCGCTCGCCACATCTGACAGCATCACATACACGTTCGCGGCCACCAATCTGGCGTCGGGTTTGCACACTCTGACTGTTACGGGGAGCGATGCCGCCGGAAACGAGCTTACAGGCGCACAGTCCACCTTTGTGGTGACCAATCTTGCCCCTGCGGTCGAGGCAGAATCGGACATCACCATCGACGAAGCCTCGACGTTTTCCGGTACCCTCGCTACTTTCACGGACTCGAACGCCCCTGATACGCATGCAGCCGTGGTCGACTGGGGCGATGGGACTGTCGAGGCGGGTACGGTCGTCGATTCAGGAGGCTCCGGAACGGTATCCGGTTCCCACGTCTACGTGGACGACGATGGTGGTCCGTTCACCGTGACTATTACCGTCACCGACGGCAGCAACGTCTCAGACTCAGATACCCTTCTAGCAAATGTGACGAACGTGGACCCGGTGGCGGATGCTGGGGTGAAACAGAGTGTGGCCGTCGGCGCGACCTTTGTGCTCACGCCGACGACATTTACGGACGTGGGCGTTCTCTATACGCACTCGGCCTTGATTGTGTGGGGAGACGGGCACAGCGACACAGGCACCGTGGACCAGACCAACGATACGGTATCTGGGTCGCACGCCTACGCTGGGGACGGTACGTTCCCATTGACCGTCGTCGTTATTGATGCTGATGGCGGGTTCGCTGTTGATGCCATTGAGGTCAGGGTCGGCTCTGGCATACCGCAGCTTCCAACCGCCATCCTTAGCGCAACTCAGTGGGCGTTGATGTTGCTCACGTTGGCCTTTGGCGTTTTGTTGATACGAAAGAGGCGGCCTCCTGGCAGCCGGGTTGACGGTTAGCGGGGATATTGCCGGAAGTGGGGACGCTTTTCGAGGGGCTGAGAGTACGCCTGGCTGGGACGTGTGTTGTCGATGGTGGGTGGCGAAGGTTGGTTTTCACCCTCACCTCAATCCTCTCCCACTGGGAGAGGAGGCGGGACAGTAACCCCGGCGCTAGTGTGTGTGGCCAAGTTCAGATGGAACCCTTGGTTGCACGCGGTGTCGGGGCTGTTGGGCGGGTTTGGCACTTCGCATTCTGTGTCGTTTGACAAGAATATTTCGTTGTGGCAGGATAGTTCGATCAACACGAAGGGTTTGAGTGATATGGACGATTTTCGGATAGGACTTGTCGAGCGGCTTATCGAGAACATGGAGCGCATGCAGGTGCGTATGCGTTCTCGACCGCCTGCTGCCTGGTCTGGCGTGGAGTTGACGATGCCTCAGGCGAAGACGCTGTTCCTCCTGGGCCGTGGGCCCCGTCGCATGGGTGATATCTCGACCTATTTAGGGAGGGGGATGCCTTCGGCGACCAGCATGATCGACCGTCTGCTGGCAAAGGGTCTGGTGGAGCGCGTGGAGGACGCCTCTGACCGTAGGGTCGTGGCGTGTCAACTGACTGCTGCCGGCACAGAGGCCGTCGAACGATTTTGGCGACTTGGACGCTTGAGGCTCCAATCTCTGGCCGATGTGCTCTCGCTCGAAGAGCTTGAGATAGTGGTTCCGGCGATTGAGATTCTCTCGGACGCGGTAGGTAGAGACGGTTACGGCGCATTGGAAGAGACGGAGAGCAAGGTCTAGCGCAAAGGGGTTGTTTCTGGAGCCGCACTCAAGCCCTTAATCCCCGACCCCAAGCCCCCAGATACCCGAAAGGTCCCAACATGAGAGTTTTGCTTCGACTGGCTGGTTATGCCCTTGGACACCGCTGGTACCTCATTGGAGCGTACCTGACGATGACGTTGTCCAGCGTGTCGGCGATGGTGATTCCTAGGATGCTTGGGGACGCCATCGACGAGGCCCTGGCCTCCGGGCTGCAGAGCAAGTTGCTCATCCTGGCCGGCGTGATAATGGCTTTCAGCGTGCTCAGGGGGGTCTTTTCGTATGGCCAGCGCTATTTGTCTGAGGCCCTTTCCCAGAGGGCTGCTTTTGACCTGAGAAACGACTTCTTTAAGAAGCTGCAAAAGCTCAGCTTCGGGTTTCATGATCAGCAGCAGACCGGGAATCTTATGTCGAAGGCGACGGCGGATGTCGAGGCCGTGCGGATGTTCGTGAGTATGGGGCTGATACGTGGCCTGTCTGTCTTCATCATGGTGGCGCTGATCGGTACTGTGATGTTTTTGACGAACTGGCGGCTCGCTATTGTCAGCATGGCGTTCGTTCCCATTGTGATGTGGCGGGCGATCATGATGTCTACCACGCTGCGTCCGACCTGGATGAAGGTACAGGCGGAGACTGGAAATTTGACCACGGTGCTCCAGGAGAATCTGGCAGGTATCCGGGTCGTCAAGGCCTTCGGTGCACGCGATTTCGAGGTGGAGAAGTTCGAGCGGCGAGCCGGTTTGGTCGCGGACCTGACCTATAAGGCGACCCGGCTGTTCGCGTCCCAGGGTTCGCTGATGACGTTCATATTTACTGTGGCGACCGGGGCGATACTCTGGGTTGGCGGACGCGAGGTGATAGCGGGTCGGTTGTCCACTGGCGAGATGGCTTCGTTCATTATGTACATGGGCCTGCTGGGTATGCCGGTACGAATGAGTGGCTGGATGGTCAACACGTTCTCTCGTGCCAGCTCCGCCGGGCAGCGCATCTTCGAGGTTCTGGACGCGGAATCGCCGGTACAGGAACGGCCGGACGCCACGCCATTGCCCAGGGTAAGTGGACATGTGAAGTTCAATGACGTGTCGGTGAGCTACGACTCGGCCGAGACGGCGGTTCGCGGGATCGAATTTGAGGCTGAGCCTGGTCAGATGATCGCGCTTTTAGGCGGTCCTGGTTCCGGAAAGAGCACCCTGGCGCATGTGATACCTCGCTTCTACGACGTGTCAGCCGGCAGCATCACCATCGACGGCACCGATGTTCGCGAGGTTACGCTGCCATCGCTTCGTAAGAACGTCGGCATAGTGTTGCAGGATGTTTTTGTGTTTGCGGCTACTATACGGGACAACATCGCCTACGGGCTCGACGAGGTGGAGACGGAGGATGTTGTAAGGGCGGCTAAGATCGCGCAGCTACATGAGTACATTACGGGGCTGCCGGATGGTTACAACACCTGGGTAGGCGAGCGGGGGATCACGCTGTCGGGCGGCCAGCGCCAGCGGCTATCGATCGCGCGCACGATTCTGCTGGACCCGCCGATACTCATTCTCGACGACTCCACTTCGAGTGTGGATATGGGCACCGAGCACAGGATTCAGGAGGCGCTGAGGGAGGTCATCAAGGGCAGGACCACCTTCGTGATCGCTCACCGCCTGTCGACGGTCAAGAGCGCAGATCTGGTATTGGTTCTCGAAGGCGGCGAGATCGTCGAAAGGGGTAGCCACCAGGACCTCTACGATCATGACGGCTTCTACAGGAAGATATACGACCTGCAGCTGCGGCCTCAGGAAGAGGGCGCTGTGACTGCCGGCGGTGACGCCTAATGATGCACGGAGGGTTCGGCGGTGGCGGCGGTGGTGGGGGATGGATGCGTGGCGGCGGCGGTCGAGGCATGGGCGGTCGCATGGGGCTCGATCAAGAGCAAGAGGAGGGAGGCGAGCTATACGATCACGAGGTTGTGGTCAGGCTAATGGCCTATATGCGGCCTCACTGGAAACGCCTATCAATCACGATTGCTGCGATGTTCATGTACACGGGCACGATAGTGGTTATGCCATTGATCGTGAAGCTAATCATCGACGATTTCATCCACGGCGACAATCTCGCGGGACTCAACTGGATCGTGCCGATTTTCATAGTCGTGGCGCTGGTCCAGTATGGTAGTCAGTACGTCAACCAACGGACAATGGCCTTCGTTGGTCAGAGGGTGTTGTACAAGCTGCGCATGGACATGTTCACGCACCTGCAACGGCTGTCGATGAGCTTCTATGATCGTAACGAGGTCGGGCGTGTGATGTCCCGGGTGCAGAACGACGTTCAGCAGCTACAGGAGTTCCTGTCCGTGGTGCTAGTCACGCTGGGCGATGTGTTGAGCATAAGCGGGATTGTCGTGGCGATGTTGATATTGAACTTCAAGCTAGGCCTGATCACGCTGTCGGTTATCCCATTGCTCTTCCTGATGTTGATGATGTGGCAGGGCTATGCTCGGCGTTCGTTTATGCGCGTACGAAAGGCCATCGCCGTCGTCAACTCCGGCCTGCAGGAGAACATCTCGGGGGTGCGGGTGGTCCAGAGTCTCAACCGCGAGGACGCGAACGTCAAGAGCTTTGGCCGGGCCAATGCCGAGCACCTGGGCGCGAACCTTCAAGCTACCAAGTTCACGGCAGCGCTGTTTCCGGCGGTCGAGGTGCTATCGGCCCTCGGCCTGGCGATGGTGATTTTCTTTGGCGGCTCGATGGTGCTGGACGAGGTCATTGAGGTGGGCCTGCTGGTGGCGTTTGCGCTCTATATCCAGCGCTTTTTTGAGCCTGTAATGAACCTGACGATGCAGTTTGGCTCGTTGCAACGGGCCATGGCCTCCGGCGCGAGAATATTCGAGATACTAGATGTGGAGCCGGATGTCGTCGAGATGGAGGGTGCCGTAGTTCTGGACCGGGTGGATGGCGAGGTACGGTTCGAGGGCGTAGGATTCCACTACAACGCCGACGAGCCTGTTCTTCACGATGTGAACATCCACGCGGTGGCGGGAACTACAGTTGCGTTGGTGGGACCGACGGGTGCAGGAAAAACGACGATCGTGTCGCTGATGATGCGTTTGTATGACGCTACCGAGGGGCGAATCACGGTTGACGGGCATGATATCCGAGATGTCGATCTGGATTCTTTGGCGCGTCAAATAAGTGTCGTGCCCCAGGAGCCATACCTGTTCTCGGGCACGATTAGCGAGAACATCCGATACAACCGCACGGGGGCGACGGACGAAGAGGTGGAGTCGGCGGCACGTGCTGTGGGTGCGCACGATTTCATCAGTGGTCTTGCGGGGGGCTATGACAGCCCATTGCAGGAGCGCGGTAGCAACCTGAGTGTCGGGCAGCGCCAGCTAATAAGTTTTGCTCGGGCACTGGTGGCCAATCCACGGGTACTGCTTCTGGACGAGGCCACGGCCAACATTGATACATATACGGAGATGCTCATCCAGCGCGCGCTGAGCGAGTTGCTCAGTGACCGTACTGCCGTGGTTATCGCTCACAGATTGTCCACGGTTCGCAACGCGGACATGATCCTGGTGGTGGACGATAACCGCATCGCCGAGCGGGGCAGCCATGATGAACTAATGGCGCTAGACGGCCTGTATGCCAGACTCTACTCTTACGCGACGGATGGTGTGGGTGAGGATGGCGATGTGGTGTTCGGAGATCAGCCCAAGGTGGCGGACGCTACGAGCAATGGCAATGTTGCGGACGGCACGTGGCTGGTCACGATGGAGTCGCCGAGGGGTACTCGTGAGGGCACCTTGGAGCTAGCGGTGCAGGGGGCAGCCCTGAAGGGGACGTGGTCCGGACCGCAGGGCGCGCAGGAGTTCTCTGGGGGCAGTATCGAGGGTGCGGCCCTGTCCTGGCGGGTCGAGATGGAGGGTCCAATGGGCAAGATGTCGCTGAATTTCAGCGGCTCAGTGGATGGCGACGCCATTACAGGTAGCGTCGAGTTCGGCTCGCGTGGCAGCGGCTCGTTTACCGCGAAGCGTGCCGAGAGCGGCGTACCGGCCGAGTAGGCGGTGCCCGGTGGCTGGACGTGTGCCCAGCCTAGCTGTGGATTTGGACCTTGATGGAGCCGACAGTCTTGTCGTAGGCGATGTCGAAGCCGCGTTGGATGTCCACGAGCGGCAGTTCGTGGGTGACCATCTGGCGGAGATCTACTCTGCCGGACGCCATCATTTCGATGGCGAGCTCGAAGTCGTGCCGTCCGTCCATGACGCTGTAGCACGACGAGAAAATGAAGGACTGCTCCTTCAACAGTGGCGGAAGCCAGTCGAGGGTGATTGGGGCGTGGAAGCCACCAAGGACCGCGATTCTGCCCTGTACGCGTGTCACACTGATCGCCTGCTGTAGGGTGGCGTTCGTCTGTCCACCCACGGTCTCAAGCGTGAGATCGGCTCCTCGGCCCTCGGTTACCTCCAGGATTGCATCTTGAAGTGCGTCGCCCTCTGGCGTGACCGCGACGTCGGCGCCGAGTTTTCGGGCCATATCTGCTTGGTGAGGGTGGCGGGCAGTGACCAGGATGCGGCCTGCACCCATTGCCCGGGCGGCCGCGACGGCGGTGAGGCCGATGTTGCCTGCGCCCAGGATTGCCACTGTCTCCCCCGACTTTAGGTCGCCGCGTCTCATGCCGTGGATCGAGACCGCCAGCGGCTCTACGAGTGCGCCCTCGTGCCAGGATAGATTTTCGGGGAAGGGGAAACACCCGTCGGCCAGCCGTGTCATGTATTGGGCGAAAGCTCCGCCGCTTTCGGGTGTCCGGTCCGTGCAGGAGCGGTACTGGCCGGTGCGGCAGTACCAGCACTGTTGGCAGGCACGTCCGAGCCCGATTGTGTCTATGGCGACTCGCTGGCCTACTGCTGCGCGGTCGACGCCATCGCCGACGGCGACGATTTCTCCGGCAACTTCGTGGCCGGCTGACATGGTGTCGGCTTCCGTGCGGCCGGCGTTCATGAGCAGGTCGGAGCCGCAGATGCCGACGGCTCGGACGCTGACCAGCACCTCGCCGGGTCCGGCGACTGGCGTTGAAATCTGTGTGATTTTCATGGATCCGGCACCGTCGTATAGTGCGGCTGTCATTGTGCTCATGTCTGTCCTTCCGTGGGTCGGCTGAGGTGGGGATGGTGTGTGGTGCGGCTACGGCAGACTATACTGCGGGTTGCTGTTAGGTCAAGGTGGGATCGATGGGAGTCGTTGAGGCAGGTTAGTGGGTTATCGCAAACTGTCTTTCCTTGCCCCTCCCCACCCAAAAGATAAAGAAAAAATAGATATTTTGTATGAGGGACACCCTC
>CAUZNX010000006.1:0-13536 GCA_963580905.1 Dehalococcoidia bacterium
TGCGAGGAGCTTTACGCCGAATGGGCCATCCTGCCGCGACCGGAATCTGGCCTGGAGCGCAGCCGATATCACTGGTGTCGGTACAGCGAGTTCGATGGACTCCTCGACCGTCCAACGTCCCTCCCCAGAGTCGTCGACGTAGGCTTGCAGACCCGAAAGCTCGGGGTCTTCGTTCAGTGCCGCAGCTGTCAGGTCCAGAAGCCAGGAACGGACGACGCTGCCGTAGCGCCATATCTCTGAAATCTGCGCGAGGTCGAGCCCGAACTGCTTCTTGGCCTCCATCAGTTCGAATCCTTCTGCATACGCCTGCATCATTCCATACTCAATCCCGTTGTGCACCATCTTGACGAAGTGCCCGGCACCCGCGGGACCAACGTGGCCGTATCCATGGTCAGACCCAGGAGCTAGCGTCTGGAAGACCGGCTCCAGTCGCTGAAAGGCTTCCTTCTCACCACCGACCATCAAGCTGTATCCCTCGGCGAGCCCCCATATACCGCCACTGGTGCCAGCGTCTAGAAACGCCACACCCTTCTTGTCCAACTTGGACGCCCTGCGTACGCTGTCCTTGTAGTTGGAGTTGCCACCGTCCACAACCGTATCGCCTGGTGATAGCAGATCACCCATGATCGCGATCGTTTCCTCCGTAATTTCCCCTGATGGCACCATGCTCCAAATCGCCCTTGGTGGCGAGAGCAACGACACTAAGTCTTCGAGGGATTTTCCAGCCCGAGCACCCAGCGCCTCGACAGTCTCAACGGCCTCGGGGCTAGGATCATAAGCGACCACGCTATGACCGCCCTCGAGTAGTCGCTGGATCATATTTCCGCCCATCCTGCCAAGTCCGACCATTCCCAATTCCATTTCATGCCTCCAGTCTATTGCTCTGATCGCCGGGTGTTGATAACACCGGCGACAATATCGGGCCTCGCCATAGCTAAGACGTGGTCTTAGCGCCGATTTCCAACAACTCTCATCCGGCGCGTCAGAGGCCTCGCCCCGTGCTATAATTTCGCACATATCGCCAGTTCGATGCAGCAAATTGTGCTAGCGGTCTGGGCACGACATCTCACACGCTGATCCGGAGGGGTTTTTATGGACTTGAATGGTGCTGTCGCCGTCGTGACAGGGGGCAGCGGCGGACTCGGTGGTCGCATATGCCATTCATTGGCCGCTGCCGGGGCCAAGGTCGCCGTGCTGTACGATCAGGGCCGTGAAAAGGCCGAAAGCCTTGTCGACGAACTGGTGACCAAAGGCTCGGTAGCCGAGGCTATACACTGCGATGTCACCGATCCAGACAAAGTCGATGCGATGGTCGCTCAGGTGCTAACCAGCTTCGGGCGTCTGGACATTCTTGTCAACGACGCCGGGTACAACAAGTGGATTCCCTTTGACGACATCGATGCCCTGACCTACGAGGACTGGAACAAGCTCATCGACGTCAACCTTACAGGCCCAATGCTGACCATCAAGGCCGCCTCGCGACCGATGAAGGCCCAGGGCGGTGGTCGCATCGTGAATATCTCCTCCGTGGCCGGAATCGCCCCCACGGGCTCGTCCATCGGCTACGCTGTGGCGAAGTCCGGGTTGATCCATCTAACGAAGTGCATGGCGGTGGGCCTGGCACCGGATATTCTGGTCAACTGCATATCGCCGGGATACCTGGAGGGCACAAAGATGTCCACGAATCTAGCTCCGAAGTACCAGAAGGCCGCAGTTGAGGGATCGCTCCTCCAGCGGGCCGCAGACAAGGACGATATCGCCAGACAGGTCGTTGCGTTCTGTGCCACTGACAGCATAACGGGCCAGACCCTGGCAATCGACTCCGGGCGCGTGTTCCACTAACAGATATATCACCCTCACCTCAAACCTCTCCCTCAAGTGAGAGGAGGCCAGAACTCTTTTCCCCAGTGAGGAGAAGGCTAGGATGAGGGGAATTTGATCGACACAGCCGCCAGGGCAATCGACATCGCGGCGGACTGCGGCGGCATCACAAACACAGGGGCGAGCGGACTTGCCCAGCAACCACTGAGCCAGAGGTGAGACAGTTGGCAGACCAGACGAAGCTATACGACGTTCTGATAGCGGGACAGGGCTCGGCGGCATTCTCTGCGGCCCTCTACGCGGCCCGGTATCAGATGAGCGCCATCATCGTCGGTGGCATATTCGGTGGCGAGACTGCTACCGGCGGCATTATCGAGAATTACCCGGGGTACCCGGAGATCGACGGCTTCGACTTGATGCTGAAATTCCGCGAGCAGGTGGACAAGTACGAGGTCCCCGTTGTCGACGAGAACGTGACTTCGATGGAGAGGTCGGAGGACGAGTTTACCGTAAATACTGAGGGTGGACAGACATTCAGGGCCACTACGGCCATCCTGGCAATAGGCCGTGAGAGGCGCAGGCTCTGGCTCGACCACGAAGAGGAGTGGACCGGCCGAGGTGTGTCCTTTTGCTCGACCTGCGACGCTCCTATGCACCGCGGAAACACGGTCGCGGTGGTGGGCGGCGGCAACGCGGCTGTCGAAGGGGCGGTCTTGCTAAGCAAGTTTGCAGATCAGGTATACCTCGTCTACCGCCAGGACGAATTTACACGACCAGAGCCCATCAACCTGAAGCTTCTGGACGCGGCGAAGAACGTGGAGCGAGTGCTCGGAACCAACGTTGTGGAACTGAAGGGCGATGACGGTCTCACCGGTGTGGTTCTCGACAATGAGGTGCGAGGATCGAAGGATCTGGAACTGGATGGCCTGTTCATCGAGATCGGCGCCGATCCGAGGTCCGAGCTCGCTGTTAAGCTAGGGGCCGACATTAACGATCGGGACGAGGTCATCGTGGATAAGGAGATGCGGACGAAGGTCCACGGCCTATTCGCGGCAGGCGACCTCACCAATGCCTCAGGCGACCTTAAGCAGACGATCACTGCTGCTGCCCAGGGAGCGATTGCTGCTACGGCTGCCTATTCAGAGGTGAGCACACACCCGAACGCCTGCCAGTGGCACTCCAAGGTCGTTGCCTGACAGTCCGCGACCCTGAAAAAACAAAGGCCCGACTCCAGATTGGAGTCGGGCCTTTTCGAATTCTGCTTACCGGCTCAGGCTACTGAGTGCAACCTCTGCCAGGTATATCCCAAACCTGCTCCACTGCCCCATCCCTGATCCCGATGTACTGGTCCCAGCGATTGATCATCATGTCCTGGTAGTCTGGGATCAACTTGAACTTGTCGCCAACTTTTAAAGGCATCTCGCCATCCGATTTGAGCACGATCTGGTGGTCTAGCATTTCGCCTACCGTGATCTCGGGGTGATCCTCAACAGAGTCGGCCCCGAGTCCGGAGAGGGCGAACAGGCCCGCATCGCCTATGGCCACGCCTGACCTCGGCGTGCTAATGACCGTGCCCATGACCTTGTTGGCCATCCGATAGTCTTTCATATAGTCATAGGTGGTACCGCCCAGCGCGTATGTACCGCCCTCGACCTCGGTCACACCGGGGATCGTGGTAGCCACGTCGATCGTAAATGTCTCGCCACTGGAGACCATGCCCACTGCGATACCTTCGGCTTCAATGGCGTTCTTGACATCCAGGCAAATCTGGATCGTCTGTCTGCCTACGTCGTACCGATCTTCTTCGCCCTTGTACTCCATAAGAGACTGGTGGCTCATGACGCCCCTGAAATCGACTCCAGGCAGACTCTCCGCCAACTTCGCAATGGCGACGCCCTGCTCGTTGCTCCGAACACCAGCTCGGCCCATCTGCGTGTCCACCTCGATCAATACGCCGATCTTGACCCCATAGGCATCTGCGATATCGGATAGATCCTGGACATTCTGCATGTTGTCGACACACACCTTCATGTCTGCGCGACGGGCAAGAGCGCACATGCGGGCGATTTTGTCCTTGTGAACCACTTGGTTTGGGATCAGGATATCGGTTACGCCACCCTCAACCATCACTTCGGCCTCAGACAGTTTTGCGGTACATACGCCGCCAACCGTGCCGCCTGTCTCTATCTGCATTAGGGCGAGCCGGGGGCTCTTGATGTTCTTGGTGTGCTGACGCATCTTGACCTCGGTATCGCGGTACGTGTCCGCGACAACGCGAAAGTTGTGCTCGACAGCATCGAGGTCTACGAGGAGGCAAGGTGTCTCCAGGTCTTCGACTTGAGTGCCCGGGACCGGCCGATAGTAGTCCATCTATACTCTCCGTCTATGTCAGGTTAGCGGTAGCGGCCCCGTGCGGGCAGCTCCCAGATTGCATCAAGTTTGCCGTTACGTATCACGTGCATATAATCGTGGAGATTGACGCAGCCTTCAATGCTGTTTGGAACGAACCAGACTCGGTCGCCCAGCGACAATCCATGATCGAATGATGGGTCCAGGTCGATCCCACCGTGCTCGGCACTGAGACCCCGCACCTCGCCACCTGGCAAAGTGGGGATGCCGGGATTTCCGGTATCGCCTCCTATGGCCTTGCGGCCCGCGTCAGTGATGACGTTTCCGGCCTCTGGCATCGAAGTCACGCAGGACATGATTTTGGCCGCGTTTACAAACTGCGGTCTGTACGTCCGGTAACCCTCGTCCATCAGCGCATACGAACCCGCCGCAATCTCGGTTACGCCGTCCATTTCTCCGGCGATCTCGTAGTTGTGGGTGCCGCCGACGCTGAGTATTTCAACATCTAGTCCGGCCTTTTCCAGCTTCTCGCGGGTATCCAAGACCTGCTGAATCCACTTCTTCGACTCGGATACCAACTCGTCGCCTTCAGCGCGGATTGAGCCTTCGTAGGTCATCAGGCCAGCGAAGTGGAGGCCTTCCTCGCCCACGATGGCATTCGCCAATTCCAGCGCTGGCCGTCCCGGCGCGACTCCCATGCCGTCTCGCCGCGTGTTGATCTCCACAAGGACGTTGAGAGTGACACCTGCCTCTACCGAGGCTTCTCCGAGATCACTGACGTTAGCGGCGCTGTCCACGGCAACGGTCATATTCACGCGCCGCGCAAGCGAGCATAGCCGGGCTATCTTCGATGGCGCAGTGACCAGGTTCGCCAGGAATATGTCGTCGAAGCCAGTTGCAGCGAACACCTCGGATTGGCCGAGGGTGGCAGTCATGATTCCGCCCACGGTGCCGCCTGCGGCAATTTGCATATGGGCTATGGCTGGGCTCCCGTGGCCCGAAACGTGGGGCCGCAGTCCGACTGATCTGCTGCGGAAGAACGAGTGCATCGTCTCGATGTTCTGGTTCAATCCCGAAAGATCCACCACCAGGGCGGGCGTGTCTAACGCCTCCTCGGCGGTACCGATCGGCTTAAATATGGGTCGTTCCATTAACGGTTCCTCGTGAGTAGGAAATGCCAGAGAGACGCCTTCTTTTAGAAGGCGACTAAAACAATAGCACACCGGCAATGTCGAGTCTACGAGGTGCGGGTGCTGCGAACGCTTTGGGGCTAGGCCGGAAATCTGGGTGTGGCAACTGAGATTCGCGCGGTGTGTGCAGGTTGGGACGCTATCTGCGAATAGCACAACGGTGTTCTTCATACCCAACTTTGCTACGTCTTTGTTCTTTTTCTGGCAGCGGAAGTGGGAATGCGGTTTGGCCTCCGGCATTCGCCATGTTACCATCGTGTCAGCGCCGTAACGGCGCTCAGTATGGTGACGGCGGAGGCCTCGTGGCAGTTCAAGCGGAAACCAATGGTGAGATGGTCATGATGGACGGCGAACGGGTGGACGCCACCCTGGACCTCGTAGATAGTCGCGACGGCGACCCCGACCGCGCCGACAATCTGGTACTAACCGAACGCCGTCTCATCCATGTCAGTACCAACGGCCACCGAATGCAGACTTTCTTCGTTTCTATCCAGGACATCACCACTATTGACGTCTTGAGCCAAAAGAGCCTCGGATTCATCGGGTACATTTGGGGCTCGCTGGCACTGATTGTGGCGTTTGCAGTGTGGCAAGCATGGGACAACCCCGTCGGCTCCGCCATTGCGGGCCTCGTGCTGGCCGGTATGGGTGTGTATCTCGTCGTGGACCGGCTGCGATCCCCATCAAGGGTGCAGGCGAGGTTCAGGGCTGGCGACATAGAGTTCAAGTACAACGTCAACGGCCCAACAGCGGTAGACGACACCTACGAGTTCGTCAATAAGTTGTTCCTTCGCAAAGACGACTCCCGCTCAAGAACGTTTTCGCCCCGCTAGGTCACCCAGAGATTCAGCCGAGCCTCAATCTGGGCTCCACGTCCATTTCCCACTGATGTGTCGTGCCGTTTCGCAAATGGAACCACCCTGCCGCACCGATCATCGCACCGTTGTCCGTACACAATGCCGGTCTGGGCACAACAACTGGTACCGGTGATCGTCGAGCCATTTCTTTGCGAAGCAGAGTATTCGAGGCTACACCTCCGCCCATGATCAGGGCGTTCACCCGGTATCGCTCAATCGCTTCAATCGTCCTGATGGCTATCGTGTCGACCATAGCCTCCTGGAACGCGGAGGAAACGTCCGCCACCTTCGCAGGGTTTGGCGTGCGGCCTTCCTGCGATGGGTACCACCCCTTCTCTTCGGACCGGCGAAGCACCGCAGTTTTGAGGCCGCTGAACGAAAAATCAAGTGAGTCCTTGATCTTCGGTCTGGTGAATCTTGGCTCCTTGCCGACACTGGACTCTGCAGATTTCTGAATGGCAGGCCCCCCTGGGAAACCCAGCCCCAGAACCCTCGCGGCCTTGTCAAAGGCCTCGCCAGCAGCGTCGTCCCGAGTACGGCCAACCAGCGTGTAGTCTCCGTGGCCCTTCATCAGTATCAGATCTGTGTGGCCACCAGACGCGACCAGGCACATGAACGGGAACCCGTATTTCGACTCAGGGTCATTCCCCTCCAACCAGGACGCATAGACGTGCCCCTCAAGGTGATTCACGCCGATTAGCGGGAGACCGGCAGCCAGCGCTAGTCCTTTGGCAGCATTCACGCCAATCAACAGGGATCCCGCCAGGCCGGGTCCGTGGGTGACGGCGATACCATCCAGCTCATGTAGCTCGACGCCAGCGTCCGTCAACGCCTGTCGCACCACCGGCACGAATGTCGTCAGATGTTCACGTGAAGCAACTTCGGGCACGATACCGCCGTAGCCTGCATGAATTTCAGCCTGAGAAGCGACGACGTCGGAGTGGATCTCCGAGCCGTCCTCAACGACGGCTATCGCAGTCTCGTCACAAGATGTCTCTATCCCCAGCAATTTCATTAAATGTCGCCTCAGCGCAACCAGTGCGCAGTTATGTTCCTATGCGTACTCTTCGCGGAGTATTTGAGCGGCCAGTACCTCGCTGCGGAGCTTGAGATATGCCTCGTCGATGGGGATGTCTGCCGCGCTTCCGGGTGCAAAACCACAGTCGGGGTGGATTGTCACACGTTCGGGTGCGACGAATTTGAGCGCCTCTCTCACCCGACCTGCGATGGCGTCCGGTGTGTCGATCTCGGCGCTCCGGCAGTCGACGCAACCCAGGCCGATGTCGAATCGTTCCGGTAGATCAGCGAGAATCGCCTTGTCGCCCGCGGCGGGCATCGCGTACTCCAACATCAGCATGTCGAAGTTCAGACGGGCCAGCGCAGGCATGATGGGGCCGTATCCGCCCTCGCCGATCCACCCTGCCCTGCCCTTGTTGCGCCGGCACAGGTGCAGCGCCAACGTGATGCCTTCCACTCCATCAACAACGCGGTTCAGGGCATCTACGCAAAATTCTGCCTCGCCGTCTGGATCGTCGAACTCAGCCCTGACCTTCGGGTCCACGAAAAGGCACAGCTCGGGATCGTCGAACTGGGCGACCGCGACTCCCTCGTCCCTCAGGGCGATCAACTCATCCCGCAGGACCGGTACCAACTCGTCCACAAAGTCCCGTCGCGTTTTATAGGCGTTCGTGGACTCCTCGGCATTCCACATCCTCTGGCCGAGCAGATATGGCGACGGCAGCGCGACCTTTACCCTGCGCGTCGTGTGCTGTTTCAGGAAGCGGGCCTCGCGAGCCATCTGGCCGGGACGTTCAACAGAGATGGGCTCGGTTACGGTGTGCCAGGTTTGGCGCTGCCCGTTTACATCCCGAACGCCGAGAGCGAAGCCGCTGCAGATGTCTGCTATCACCCCGATATAGGACTTGCGACGCCATTCGCCGTCCTAAACAACATCGACTCCAGCCAATTCCTGCATCTGGGCGACGTATGGAACTGCGGAGTCCATCATGCGCTGGAAATCGTCACTATTAACCTGGCCCTCGACCTGCGCATCGATCAGATCCTTCACGTACTGTGGACGGGGCATTGAGCCAACGACGGTAGTCTCGAATAGCACTTGTTACTCTCTGTCCTCGGCGAATCTGGTCCAGTCACCCTTCGCCAATTCGTAGTCTTGCAAGGTGTCGATTTCGTGGTAGTCCCCGGGAACCGGGACACAATGAACGTCGGCCCCCTCCTGAATCATGCGATCAAGCTGGTGGATGAAGTATGCCATTCGAAAGGGCCGTCCCTCGGCAAGCACACCTTCTGTCCCAAGAGACCCACGCAGATCGTCGTAGAATTCCAGGAATCGCGCTGCGCCGGCGGCGGTCATCTTGATCACGCCAGTGAATTCTCCAGTGGCCTCCTCCGACACAATTTCGCGAGAGACCCTTACAACACGGTCGCCATCGGCTATCATCTTCTCCCCGTCCGACTCCGGATGCTCGCTGCGGAATCGGTAGCGGTCCCGCCACTCGGTGTCCATGACCAGGGTGATGTCGTGAGGTGAGTCCTTGAGATCCCGCACTGCTTCGGCGGTGAAGAGTGTATCGGTGTACGTGGAGTAGAAGCCGTCGCTCATGTGATCGCGCGCATAGAGCAGCGAAAACAGGATGTTGTTGTTTGGCCAGTCGTCGTTCTCGACAAAGGTGAACTCCGGATACTCTCGCTCCACCACTTCCCGCAGGTAGCCTGAGACGAACACGAACTGATCAAGGCCATTCTTTCGAAAGGCATCCAGCGTCCAATCGAGGATACGCTTGCCCGCGACGGTGGTGAATGATTTGGGCTGAGAAGTTGTCAGTGGCATGAGACGGCTGCCCCGCCCAGCTCCGATCAGGACGACATTCAATATGGTTCCTCCCTACGATTGGCTCGTTAGAAACCATATTATTGCACGGCATCCCCATTACAAGAAATAGGGTCGTGGCCCGTCACCCGGTAAAGAGGGTCGCTCCGGACCTGGATTGTGTAGCACACGGGACTTCGACATAATATCGCAGCCCACTTCGTGCCATTACCAGCATCCCTACCGTGCAGTAGCACCAGGAGGAAAACCATGGACAACACAACGGCCTTGCGACAGCTCATAGAGTCCCCTGAAATACTCGTGCTGCCAGGTGCTCACGATGTTTTGTCGGCGAAGCTGATAGAGCAGGCGGGATTTTCGGCGGTGTTCACCTCCGGCTTCGGCCTGGCTGCATCGGCCCTGGGGATGCCGGATGTGGGGCTACTAACCATGACCGAAACGCTGGACCGCGTGAAGCGCATCGTGGACGCCGTGTCGATCCCGGTTGTCGCGGACATGGACACCGGATACGGCAACCCGTTGAACGTGGTCAGGACGGTCAAGGAGTGTATCAGGCTGGGTGTTGCGGGCATCATCCTGGAGGACCAACTGTGGCCGAAGAAGTGCGGGCACATGGAGGGCAAGAGGGTCATTCCGTTGGAGGAGCACGTGCAGAAGATCAGAGCGGCTGCCTATGCCAGAGAGGACAGTGATCTCGTTATCATCGCTCGGACAGACGCCATAGCGCCTGAAGGATTCGACGAGGCGATCAAGCGAGGCCGAGCCTACTCTGAGGCAGGCGCCGACGTGGTGTTTGTCGAGGCGCCGCAAAACATGGAGCAGATGGAGACCGTGACCAGATCCTTCGACACACCAGTGTTCGCCAACATGGTGGAAGGCGGAAAAACCCCGTTCCTATCCGCGCCAGAGTTGGAACGGCTGGGCTTTGACATGGTGGTCTACCCGCTGTCCGGGCTGTTCGCGGCGACAAGGGCCATTCAAGAAGTGGCCGGTCACCTGAAAAAGACCGGCACCACGGACGGCTACGACGCTATGGCGACCTTCTCGGAATTCGAGAAGGTCGTAGGCCTGCACGATTACAACGAGCTAGAGGCCAAATTCGCCGTTGACCAAGGCTAGCGGCCCAAGCGCATCCTCTCCTGGACAGCATTCTGTGCCTCCAAGAAAGGCCGCTCCAGGTACGCCATGTGGTCCTTCTCGCCGTGGTGATGGGTGACGTTACCGTGGGTGTGCTGCCCGGAGCCCTTGCGTATGTAGGACAGATCGCCCTCGATCATGGTGAGCATGTACTGCGCGGTCGCCTGGTCGTACATCTCCCAGTCGCCGCCGCTGGAGACGTAGATGGGCGACGTGTGCGCGAACACACCCCGTCTCCACACGTCTAAGTGCGCCGTGCCGTAGTACCCCGGCCCTCCCGTTCGAGCAGCTATCCAGGTATGGCCGTCAACCTTCAGCTTCTCCTTCAGTTCCAGACGTCGAGTTCCACCAGTGGACTCTGTTGACGCCACAACGCGGCCATTTTGGACGATCTGCAGTGTACCCAACGGCAAGACGCTCTCCGACCACGCCTCCACCTCGACCGTACCGGGGCCCGATAGCTTCACCGTGTCGCCGATCTCATGGCCATCGACGGAGAGGTGGATGATCGGTCCTCCGCTCAGGAATGTGCGACCTCGCACAACGCTCTGGCACCAGTTGTCGTAGGTGAATTCCTGATCGTTTCCCACATTTGCATAGGTTCGATACAAGCCGACCGGGATATCTGCGGACATCTTGTCGGTGCCGCCCACAAGGGGCAGGCGGTATCCGCAGCTGAGGTACCGGTAGTACTCGTCGTGGTTGAACTGCGCCTGGCGGATCATCTCCACCGCATCCAGGCGGCCCGTCGCGACCAGGGCGGCCGGCTCACCGTTGGGGTTCGGGAAGTGCGGATTCACAACGTAGCCGCCCTGCTCGTGGGCCTGGTCGGCCCAGTCACTGAGGGTCACCTCCATGGTCCCGCCGATCTCAGCCTCGCCCAGGCCGTCGCTGCACCAGGGCATTATGGGCTTCTTCAGCCCCCACAGGATCATGTGGCCCATGAAGTGCTGTCGGTTTTCCTGGGAGACATACACGATGTTGTCGCCCACCCGAGAGACGCTCGGTTCGCCGGTAAATTCCTCGGTGTTGGTGAACAGGCTGCCCCACTGGGACTGGAGCAGGTTCACTACGTTCAGATCCTCAGCCATCGACTCGGTGTGGGCGCCTTGCGAGGACAGGAAATGCACGTGGGAGTCGCCGCTGTACCAGCCCTTGGCATTCATGTCGGTCCAGCGCTTGAGCCTCAACGTAAGCTCGCGTTGGCCGGGGGCGATGGTGATACTTTCACGTATTGGCTCGTACTCGAAGCCACGGGCCACATCGACCAGGACCTCGCCGCGTGGCAACCACCCCTGGCAAGTGCCGTCGGTGTAGGCATATGTGATCTGGCCCAGGCGCACGTCGCCGCCGACATCGATGTGCCAGGTGTCCAGATTGGAATTGACCTGATTATGGTGGCCGTGGGGCTGAAACGGGATGCCCTCAGGTGAACGAAAATGAACACGGCACGGTACGGGTTTGCCTGTGTCGTCGTCGAGCACGGTGACATGAATCCAGTTCTTGCCAGGATCAGCAAGCGATACGCTGACCCGCCCGGCATCTACCGATCCCTTGTCGACCACGTCGCCCCAGCGCACCGACCCTATCTCTTCGTCACCCTGCTTCACCGTGACGGTCGCGGACGGCACTGCCGAGACCTCGACGTAGGCCGGACTGGACGCTGTGTTTTGTTCCTGACCATAACCCTTGAAAGGGTGCGCGACGAAGTCACTCGCACCGCCCTCAGGCAATGGATGCACATATGTCGCATCGCCGCGATCAACCTTCACGTCCAGGTCAAACGGACGCGCCGCATCTGCCTCGTCGTTGAGCACAATTCGCGCGGGCCTTCTGCCCTCTCTGGCGAATGGATGCTCGTCAGCATGGCCCAGCGTAACGGCAGCGATGACAAATGCCGGACCTCTGGGCACGATTTCCACGGAATCAATGACGCGCTCCGGATGGGGGCTTTCGAATGCCCACAGGTAGTACCAGCGTGACATGACGTTGCCAGCTTCGGTCTGCCTGCGCCCCGTCGCGTCCCATGGCCCCTCAGTCCGAGGCATCAGCTCCGCCGTCGAATCGGTAACCGCCAGGTATGGTGAGCCTGGCACGCCGGGGATGTCGTTGGGGCCAGAAATCGCGGCGATCTCAAACCTTTCACGTAAAGTGACTCGTTCCTCATCCCCGCCGACGTAGTGGAGCACGTAGTCTGCTACTTCAACGCCTAGCGGGCCTCCCTGCGGGACCTTCGTCTCCATCAACCGGTGAGCGAATATGACCCGGCGAGCCGCCGATCCAAGGGGGATGGAGATACCGCCACCGGTACCAAGGGAGATCAGCGCATCGTCAGCGTCTCCCCCTACCACGAACGGTAGCCCTCTGAACGATTGCGGACCAGCCACGGCCCCCGAGTCCTGGCCGAGCATCGACAGTGGCGCATTGGTTACGCCAGATATGTCAACGGGTTCGTAATCTGTCATGTTCGCTCCTTATTGCCATCTCTGCTGGGTCTGGCTCGTTCATCCCCTCTCCCTCGAGGGAGAGGACTAAGGTGAGGGTGTTCTTAACCCACTAATATGGATCCACACGGTACTGAGCCACGGTATCCTCATCCAACTCGAAACCGAGGCCTGGTCTCTGCGGAACCTCGATGGTGCCATCTGAAGAGACTTCGAGGCGCGGTGTGAGCAGCTTGGAGATCAGCGGTGAGTCGGGAAAGGCCATCGGGTACTCGATATAGGGCATGTTTGGCGCTACGGCTGCCAGGTGGACCTCCGCCGCCACTCCAATCATATGACGCCAGGCGTGGGGGATGCAGAGGAGCCCTCGTCGGTACGCCTCCTCGGCGATGTTCAGTATCTCGTGCATGCCGCCGGAGCGCACCGAACTGGGCTGCACGACGTCTACCCTGCCCCGCTCCATGATGTCCCTGAATTCGTGGCGAGTACTGAATCCCCAGTCGCCCACGGCGATGGGCGTGGCTACGGTGTCGGCGAGCCGGGCGTACCCGTCAAGGTTGTCCGCAGGCAGCGGCGCCTCAATGAAAAATGGACGGTACTCCTCGATCTCACGGATTACTGCTACGGCCTGCGCAGCCGTCTGCCAGCGGTTCTGGACATCAATAAGCAGGTCTCGGTCCGGACCCAGCACCTCGCGTGCCGCTCGAACGACAGCCACGTCGGTCGCCAGGTCGACATTGCCCAGCATGCCAGGACCCTCTTCGATCTTGACGGCTCGGAATCCCTTGTCTATTGCCTGACCAAGCCGCTCGCGCATTTCATCCAGGGTGGATCCTGACGGGTAAACCGTGGCGTACGGGACGACCCTGCTCAGGGGCTCGGCCCCG
>CAUZNX010000007.1:0-13522 GCA_963580905.1 Dehalococcoidia bacterium
AACAGCAGCACGGCCATCACTATGAGGTTCCAGACCTCACTACCTAGCATCAGAGTGCCTCCAGATTCGGTTGACTGCTAACGAGAGTTGGTTCCAACTGGACCTGAGGCACGGCCCCCACATGGGTCACCTGCGCCAGCGTCCGTCCCGCCGCGATTACGCCATTCCAGACGACCAGCCTCTCAACCATGGTGCACATGGAGACACCTTATCGCCAGGCAATTTGGGTGGCTCTTCGTAGTTTTTCTCCCTGAACGACATTTCTGTTGCCTGAATATACCACCGCAACGAGATAGTCAAACAAGCCGGCCCCGAGTTCGTTTGTTGGGTTGTCGTCCGGACCAGCTAGCTTTACCAGCCTGAGGAATGTGCTTCCCAACTCTTTGCTCGTGAGACCGAAGTTTTTGATTCGACGATGACGAGCAGGGATACAGAGGCACCGTTATCTGAAATCGCGGCGTCAATGACCCCTGTGATCTCCTTGATGCCGTCGATTGCTAACTCCTTATACCTTTCCGATGGGTCGACGGTCACTGTGGGCGCGATGGAGGGGGACACCCGCTCTTCTGAGCAGCCCGCAACGATCATGACGGCCACGATAAGCAGACCGACTATCCTGAAATTGCGCCAGATGTCTTGATGCATGATGCTCCAAGCTCTGGGAACTCTTTTTGTAGGGATCCTGACACAGGTGGTCAATAGGGTACCTTCTCTTTCGGTCCAAATTGACGAAGTTCGTCGCTTTCTGAGATGGAACAATTCGCCTGTCATCGCAGGTCGTTCCCTTGCTGATCAAGGGAATCTGAGCCGAGGTGGCCAGGGCTTGGACTTGAGACGGGCGGAATCGGCTCTGGTCCTTTGGCTGCTGCTTCTCTCCTCACGGCCAGGTATGAGGCCCCCATGGTCGCAGCCAGTATTCCCATGACGGCTCCCATGGATAGGGCCGTAGGCATGTGGTAGTAGTCGGAGGCGATCATTTTTGTACCAATAAATACCAGCACCACAGCGAGGCCTATGTTGAGGTAGCGGAAGTAGCGAAGAACCCCTGCCACCAGAAAGAAGAGGGCCCGGAGTCCCAGGATGGCGAAGATGTTGGATGTCCACACGATGAACGGGTCCGTGGTGATAGCCAGTATGGCCGGAACCGAGTCCACTGCGAATACAAGGTCGCTGGCTTCCACGACCAGTAGGACCAAGAAGAGCGGCGTTGCCATCAGTCGCCCGTGACGTCGGATGAAAAATCTCTGAGCCTCGTAATCCTCGGTAACTGGTAAGAGGCGTCGAGCAAGCCTCAGGATGGGATTTCGCTCTGGATTGACCCCCTCATCACTGCGCAGCGCCAGCTTCAAGCCGGTAATAATCAGAAACGCGCCAAACAGATAGATCAGCCAATGGAAATTCTCGAGCAGGACCACGCCAGTGACTATGAAGAGCCCTCGCATGACTATTGCGCCGAGAATGCCGAAGAACAGCACGCGGTGCTGGTACTGGGCGGGCACGGCGAAATAGGAAAAGATGACCAGGAAGACGAATACATTGTCCACGCTCAGCGACACTTCGATAATGTATCCGGCGAGGAATTCGGTGCCCTTGTCTGCTCCCAACCACAGGAAGATTCCAAGGTTGAACAGAACTGCAAGGCTCACCCATACAACATACCAACCAGCCGCTTCGCGGAGGCTCACTGCGTGGGCCTTGCGGTGTACAATCCCAAGGTCAATAGCCAACAGCAACAACACAAGAATTGTGAATCCGACCCAGAGCCAGATGGGGTAACCCATCGTTCTATGTTCCCTCCGTTTTAGGTAATTTGTTCCTGGCCAGGTAGCGCTGCCAGACCAAGCCAGGCAGCGTGGTCAATAAATGTGGGCTCACGCTTCTCATCAGGCAAAGAAAAAGGCCGACTCTGGCGCTGGAATGCTCCAAAGCTGGTCTCACCCCGGGTGAGCTCTTGGTTGCCAAGCTCCCACCCAACCTGATTCCGGTATCCCGTCTGGGCCTGCCCTCGGCTTCTACAAGAAGACTGTAGTGCCGCTGGCCCGCCCACCTATCGCTTGTATCATGTCAATATGTCATGGGCTGGTCGGTAGTGAGGTTCCCCCCGGCTAAGATCGCGCACCCCATGAATCTATGTTTACTCTTTCTCCCGCAGTTGAGGATGGCCCTTCAAGGTGAAGACGATGATCCGTTCTCCGGTTCGTGTGCTGATATCGGTGTGGAGACTTTCGACGGAGCACCCTGTCAACTCTAAAATGGTCTCTTCTAGCATGGGGCGGCCCAGTTCCAGCAGTTCCATTCGAACTTGCTTGATCAGGTCCCTTGCCTGTCGGGCTTCCTTGGTCCCCGCGAGCTTGAGTTCAACTGGGGTCAAGGCGTTGCTCAATCGAACCAGCACCATATCGTCTATGACGTAAGAGCGGGCGTCCAACGGCCCCCGTCCCATGAAATCCTTCTCGAACCGAATGATGGCCTCGCTGATCGACGCCTCCAACTGGCCCTTGGTTCTTGTCGCCACCCGGTCTTCGACGGCAGTCTCTTTGATCATTGGCCCTTCGTCTCCACTAATACCCTTCTGGACGCCACAACAATCGTGATTCCAAGATCCGCCTAGTCTAAACCTGCTCTGGCGACGGTCCTGGCTTGAGTTCGTCTCGAACCTGATTTTGGACCGCGGCATGAGAGCTATTCAACTCACCCTGTATGTGCGCGAAAAACTCTCTCATGCTGTAGCCAGCATGCTCCGGCCGCTTCATCTGCCCCTCGGTGTTCACGCTATACAGGTTGTGGCGACCTTCCTTTCGAACGAGAAGGTAGCCATCTTCCCTCAGGTCACCAAGAACGCCAACCACGGTTCGTTCGGCGAGATTAAGCTCGGCAGCGACTCTGCGAATGGTGGCGTCAGGATGCTCCAGCAGGTGAAAGAGGACCGCCGCGTGATTGGTGAATATGGCCCAGTGCCGGGCCTTGTGGTCGATAGCTCCTTCGCTCATTATCATCACTTTTCGTGTAATCAGGCACGTATATACCTGTATCACAATACCGGCATTACTTTGCTATAGTTCAAGCGTAACGGAGAACAGCCGGTCCTGTCAACGTCATTTGGCCGAGGGGTATTGACGGACGCCCGATAGTGTTTGTACGCTCGTCGTCATCAGTGTCTGGGTGATTCAACGGATATGGGTGCTTCCGACCAGGTCGGAGCTGGCACGATTCACTTACCAAACCGAGGAGTGTTGATGCAAAACAAATTGACTATGAATCTATGGAGGAAGGAAGCGGGTCCGCGTGTTGAAGGCTCGCAGCCTCTCGACATCTCCAAGGTCCAGGCGCCGTGTATCGTGCGCAATCCTTCCGGTGGCTACCGCCTCTTCTACACCGCAATTGGGCCGGCGAAACCGTACGCCGCATGTCAGGGGTATATTCTGAGCGCCGTTTCTGATGACGGACTGGCGTTTCGAAAGGAGCCCGGTATTCGGTTGGCGCCGCAGCCATCGCTGCCACATGTCTCTCTACGGGTCCTTGCGCCTTCTGTCACGCCAACCGACGGCGACCAATGGCGGATGTATTTCGAAGCGCGAGGGCCTGCCGATAGTCCAACTGTAATCTGTAGCGCCGTTTCTTCCGACATGCTGGACTGGGAGATGGAAGACGGCATCCGGTTGCAAGGTTCTGGCGACACCGGAGGCCCACGGTATCTTCCCTTGCCTGGCGGTGGCGGACGGCTCTACTGTTGTAGTTCAGAGCCTAGCAAGAGTGGCGAGAGGGCATCCACGAACGTGATCAGCGCTGTCACGTCCGACGGCCTCCGATTCGAGATCGAGCCGGGTTTTCGCATACGTGACAATCAGTCAGACTATGACAATAACGGCATTACGGCAGCCGAGGTGATCCCACCGTCGGTCGAAGGTAGCCCATATACGATGGTCTACTCGACCTGGCAGGACGCACCTACCGGCAGTGTCATCCCGCCTCACCCTAGCCAAGACGTCGACTCCACAGAGAGCGGGAATAGTGTAGATTTCGCCGCCGCGTCGATTGCGTCGGACATGGCGGGATATAGATCGCGGATTTTCGTGGCCCGCTCAACTGATGGCCTGGAGTGGGGCCAAGGCGAGTGCGTCGTCGATGGTGCGGGTTACGGTGCTGACGGCATCGACGCAGTCCACGCGGAGGACATGTCCGTGATCAAGGTGTCCGAGGGCGTCTACCGGATGTACTATGCGGCCTGCGACAAGGAAGGGAACTGGCGAGTTGCCAGTGCTATAACGGAGTCCTCGGGCGAGTAGGTGACGAAATTTCGTCGCCCGGCTTATGGGGGCGTTGGCCGATCCCCGAAATGGGAAGGTCGCTCCTCGCTCACGTCCCGCGAGTCGCGGGATTTGAGCCAGAGCGACCTCATTGAAGGTCAAGAGTTTTGGGTGTCGGAGGGTTCGAACTGGTGGAGCTGGGGGGACTCGAACCCCCTACCTCTTCAATGCCATTGAAGCGCTCTCCCAGATGAGCTACAGCCCCACGCAGCAAACGGCGAGTTGCCTCGCCGCGTAACTGCAACTATAGCAAAATTCGCTATCTCTGGCAATGCGTGGGCAGCTATTTACGGGCGGTTTGTGGGGGTACTGCGGAGCCTGTACAATGAGGCCCGCGCCGTGACTGGGCGACATTATGTAATCGTTTGCAGGGGGGCCGATGGGAGTCAACAAGGTTCTGATGACGGGGGCGACGGGCTACATAGCGAGCCAGCTTCTGCCTACGTTCGCCGAACAGTATGAGATGGTGCTGGTCGATGTCAGCGACACCAACCGTGACGGGAACAAGGTCCCCGGGGTCAATATTGTCGATCTGGTCGATTCAGATCGTAGTGGCTACGAGGCGTTGTTTGAAGGGGTGGACGCAGTGGTTCACCTGGGCTACAAGCGCCGCGCCGGATCGGCGGTGGACCACTTTTCCTATGAAAATGACAACGTGGCGATGGCCTACAACGTCATGCGCAGTGCGTACGATGCCGGTGTGCCGCGGGTGGCGGTGGCGAGTTCGAACCATGCAGCGGACTGGTACGAGCATTTCCTGATTCATGAGCGCAAGATGGAGGTCCTGGATCCATACGCGCTGGCTCTGTCGGACAATTTCTACGGCTGGGCGAAGGCGACATATGAGCATATTGGTTTTCTGTTTGCCTGCGGGTTCCCCGGCGATCCCGATACCATCGTGGAGACAGCCCCAGGGATAACTGCGAGTGCGCGACGTCGGCTGGAGGTCGTGATGGTAAGGATCGGTGCGCCGCGCGAGATCAACGTAGAGCAATTCAAGGACAATCCTGCGGGCTTCAAGCGTGACCTGGGTGCATACATCAGCCAGCGTGACATCACCCAGCTGTTCCAGAAGTCGATCGAGACGCCGGACATTGAGAACGAGCACGGTGTCCCGTGGCAGGTCGTCTATGGCATCAGCAACAACACGAGGGCCTTCTGGTCGCTAACTAGTGCTCGGGCCGCGCTCGGCTATGAGCCTCAGGACGATTCCGAGGTCAAGTATGCCGACGACATCCGCAGTTTCCTTACTGGTGATGATGCGGCAGGCGGGTTGGGCCGTGTAGGGCTCTCCTAACCCGGGAATCTGGGATAGCACCCTCGGCGGTCTCGAACTCTCTCTGATCTCTGGGGACGATTTGCCTCTGGGATTTCAGCCGACGTACAGCAGCACTATCTGGCAACGGGAGTGGATGTAGGGGCTGAATAGGTCGGTGGATACATAGCGGCGCAACTCATGCAGAACAGAATTCTGGTGTAAAGCCCTCCCCACGTGGGGAGGGCTTTTGCGAATCCCTACCAGAAGCTGGGGACCGTTTCCTCTTCCTTGGTGATCATCTCAATGACCGCCGGCATGTTCGACTTTGTGGTCTCCAGAGCCGCTCGGATAGCTGGGCCTATCTGGTCTGGTGAATCCACCCGTTGTGCGTGTGCACCGAGGCCTTCGGCGATCTTGGTGTAGTCTCCAGACAGCCTGTTGCTCGCGTGGTGCTCCGACGCGTATGGCATGTTCGACGAGTAGTGGGTCATGATGCTGTTGTTGAGGATGACGGTCAGGGTCCCGATCTCCGACCTTGCAGCCGTCTCGATATCCAGCCCGGACATCCCAAATGCGGCGTCGCCCATGACGTTGATTACCGTCTTTTCGGGGGCCGCCAGCTTCGCTCCTAATGCGAGGCCCAAGCCGTAGCCCAGTTGGGTGGACTTGCCCCACCCGATGTAGCCGTTGGGTGAGACCGCCTTCCAAAAAGGCACCATCTGATCACGAGGGAAGCCTGAGTCGTGGGTGATGATGGTATTGGACACATCCACCGCGTTGGCTAGCTCGCTGATCACACGATATGGGCTGATTGGAATCTCGTCCGAGGCCAGTCGTGGCCCCCATTCGGCCATGAATTCGTCTTCCAGTCGCCGAATCTCGTCAACAACCCCATGGATATCACCGCGTCCATGCTCCCCAACCTGTCTTTTGACTTCGTCGATCATCTGCCTCAGGACCAACTTAGAGTCGCCGATTGCGCCAAAGTCCGGGTTGTAGTCCTTGTTGAGGTCATCGGCGCAACTAGTGGAATGTGCGAGCACTACTCCACTGGGCATGGGAGCGTTGAATGTGGAGATGGTCATGGAGGTGCCCATCCCGAGAACGAAGTCCGTCTTCTTGAGGAAGTGATCGACCATCAGGGTAGAGGTGTGGCCGCCTGTGCCAAGGGACAGGCGATGATCCTCGGGGAAGCAGCTCTTGCCGGCCAGAGTGGTCAGCACAGGGATGTTGATAAGCTCAGCGAACTCGACGAGCTCGTCAGTTGCCTGGGCGTAGAGAATGCCCTGGCCTGCATTGATCACCGGCGCCTTCGCCTTCAGGAGGGCCGTGACCAGATCGCGCACGTCGTCGGGGTCTGCCGCCGACCGGATCTCCCGGACTGGCGTGTAGGGAACGGTATCTCCCGGGTACTGTTCTTCTGCTACATCGCTGGGGATCTCGAGGACCACTGGGCCGTGCCTGCCGTGTTTCATCTGGCTGAAAGCGCGCCGCATCATCTCAGGGATACGCTCGACCATGTTGATGTGGCCGGTCCACTTCGTGATGCCTTTGTAGTGATCGATGGCATCGAAGCCCGGCTGGACACCGATGCGGCTACGCTCCGATCCACCCGGGAGCAGGAGCATGGGCACGGAGTCCGCATAGGCCTGCGCTACGCCGCCAAAGGCGTTCTCAGCGCCTGGACCTTTCTGCATCGAAAAGACACCGATCTTTCGACCAGCGTTAATCCGGCTAAAGCCATCGGCCATGTTCACGCCTGCGCGCTCCTGGCGGCAGATGATGGGCCGAATGCCCTCCTTGGCCACGGCGTCTATCAGCGACTGGTGTGGAAAACACGCGATCCACTCGACGCCCTCGAGCTTCAATATCTTCGCTATTAATCGGTCTCCGTCCATTGGGCGTCTCCTTAGAATTGTTGTCGATCCACAGCCTAGCTGAGATAGCTGCAAGCTGGTTCGTCGCTACTATACGTGGTGGGTCTAAGGGGGTCAAGACGAGGCAGCCTGGGGTGAAGCTGGGCAGGGCGAAGGGCAAGAAGAGGGCCGTACCGTTGTACGCCCCTGCATGACGACAAGACGTGAGATTCGGCAGTGCCTAGTCGCCGAGGCTGGCCAGGGTCTCTTCGATTGAGCGGTGGATACCCGTGAAGATTGGCGTGTCGATGAGGGTATAGCTACTGACTTCAGAGCTGCGAAGCTCCATCACCAGGTCCAGAAAGTCGCTGGGCTCGTCGGTCTCGAACCCTACCATGAACTCCTGGTCGTCAAGCCCAAAGGAGTATGAGGTGTTGATCTTGACCGACGGGTACTTGTGGCCAACAGTGAAGTGGGAGCTCATCATTCGCTGCCGCTCCTCCTGGGGGAGCGCATACCATTGGCGCGTCTTGGTCATTGGATACAGGACGAAGTACTTGGCGTTGCCTGGCATCAGGCTCTCGCTCGTACCCTCCTGGCCGGTGTGCTTATGCTTGCCGACGTACTGCGATTTCCGCGTCAGAGCGAGATAGGAGTAGGACTGAGTCAGGTACTTGCCGAGTTTTGTGCTCCACAGGCGCGTGGCCATCTCCTGGAGCTGCTCGAGGTTTTCGGTGGCATGCCAGAGCATGAAGTCGACATCTCCGCGCAATCCCACCATGCTGAAGCTGCGTATGAACATATCAGATGAGAGTTCGTCGATGACTGCGCTGAATTCGCGGCGGCCCTCGTCTTTTTCGTCATCTGGGAGCCTTCGCCACAATGGATCGATGGCAAAGAGGTCGTACTTAACAAACTGCCTTCCGCTCGCCATGGGTACTCCTTGAATCGGGCCGGGGGATTGAGATATATGGGGTTGGACCAGTGTGGTCCACTGAACGTATATAGCCTGTTTAGCGGCTCGGGAAACCCCGATTTCGCAGGCCCGTATTATAGCATCCGTCACAAGCTGAGACTGTTGTCTCTAACCTTGACACCAATCTCCAGTCCCCGTTACGATCAATTAGGAAGGTCCGACCAGGATGAAACGGACACATATCCGAGGAAGATGATGTCGAACCGCTACCAGAGAGAGATTGAAGAGATTCTCCAGCAGGCCGGTGAGCTGGGGGACGGTAAAGGGCAACGCGGAGGACGAGGGGGGCTGTTCGGCCTGCTTCGCAGGTACGTCGCCCAGTCCATCGGCGGCAAGACATGGTCCATCACGCCCGGACGAGTGATGCTGGTCGCGGTGGCATTGCTGCTGTCAGCGCTGATTATGACTGCCGCAATTCCGGGCATGGTCGGTCCCCTGGCGTGGGCCGGGCTGCTACTGTTCATAGTGGGCTACGCGATGTTCTTCATCAAGCCCAGCAAGGTCGAAAAGATGTGGCGAGGCCAGCCCATCGATGATCGCGGTGAGAGATGGTGGGAGCGGTTCCGGCGCAAACCACGGTAGCGTCTCTTTCCAATAACGAACCACAACAAGAAGGCCCCGTCGCATGCGACGGGGCCTTCTTGCATTTCACCTATCAGTGGAGGCGATTTGGGACACCCTCAGGATCGGTAGTCCTAGAGGGCACACTCCCCTTCGCCACGTTCCAGCTTGTAGATCACGGTCTTGTCCCAGTCCATGTAGGCGTCGATGGAGTCCCGGTTGAGCTCACGCTCCTCCTTGAACCCCGCCACGACTGGCTCGAACGCGCCGGGACCGACCCTCTGCACAAAGTCCTTGAATTGCTCGCCCTCCTCACGCTGGCCCCGATAGAATTCGAGTACCTTCTTGAGGGCGGCCGGAACCTGTTTAGACGGGATGCGGGTCTTGACTCTCTGGGCCATTCGGGCGTCGCCGCCGTCGTAGCTCCCACCGAGCAGCAGTTCGTACGCCGGCACCTGGCCACCCGGGGCCTTTGTAGCCGCACCGTGGAACCCGATGTCGGCGACGTGGTGCTGGCTGCACCCATTGGGGCAGCCGCTCATCTTCACATGCATCTGCTTAATAAGCGGGTCTGAGATGTCCATGCCTTCGAGGGTTTCGCCGACAGCGCGGCCGAGTCCCATCGACGAGGTGATGCCCAACTTGCAGCTATCGGTGCCTGGGCAAGACACTACGTCCGTGATTTCATGTGCACCGGCGTCGGCAAAGCCGATTTCCTTCAGCCTCTGCCACACCTCGTATAGGGCGCCTTCGGGGACCCATCGCAACGCCATGTTCTGCTGGTGGGTGACTCGCACCCTGCCCCCTGCGTATTTCCGAGACAGGTCGGCAAGCTGAGCGAACTGTTCGGCCTGGATATCTCCAAGCGTCACCTTGACCAGGGCCGTTTTGTAGCCGTCCTGTTTCTGATCGGACACATTGGACTCGACCCAGCTGTTGAACTCGGGGGAGTCGTCACTAGGCGCATACCCACCTGCCGGAGGCGTCGGCGCGTCGGCTTCCTCGTCCTCGATGAATAGCAGTCGCGTGGGATCGAAAGACTTCTGGGCCCAGTCTTCCTTAAGCTCCTCGTCGACCATCTCTCTGAATGCGTCGATCCCAACGCGGGCGATGTAGAATTTGATTCGTGCCTTGGACCTGTTCTTCCGCAGCTCGTTTGAGCGATGGAAGATTCGAATGACGGCCTCAGTGACCTTTAGGAACTCATCCACCGGCACGAAATCGTAGAGGGTCGGCGCGACCACGGGCATGATCGACGTACCGCCTCCAGTCTTCATCTCGAAGCCTTTGACACCGTCCACGATCTTCGGCAGGAAGCCTACATCGTGGATCGCGGTGATCGCGCAGTCCTGTGCACATCCTGAGAAGGCGGTCTTGATCTTTCGAGGCATCGTCTGTGTAAAGGGGTGCCTCACAAAGTATCGTGAGTATGCGGCCGCATATGGAGTCACGTCGAAAGACTCATCTGAGCAGACCCCGGCCATCGCGCACCCGGTAACGTTGCGGACCGTGTTGCCGCAAGCCTCCCTCGTCGACAGGCCTTCATCTCCGATAATCCGCAGGAAGTCTGGGGTGTCCTCAAGCTTGATGTGGTGGAACTGGATGTTCTCGCGGGTCGTGATATGTCCCCTGTTCAGAGGAGCATACTTTCCCGCGACCACTCCGAGAGCATCGAGCTGGCTCGCCGTGAGGCCGCCAAAGGGCGCCTTGACCCTGACCATGTGGGTTTCGGGCTGCCGCTGGCCGTAAACGCCCTGACGTAGCCTGAAGGCTTGAAACTCGGTCTCGTCCCATTTGCCGGCCTGGAAGCGCTTGACTTGCGCCTCAAAATCTTCGATCTCCTCAGGGATCACTTCAATGACCCGCTGAACGCGCGGCTTCCAAGTAGTCTGTGTCATTTCTACCTTTCCTCCAGTACCGCCCCAAAACGGGGGCCTACAAACAAAAAAGACCCGCTCACGTTGTAATTATAGAGCGGGTCACTCGTCTCGTGCAGACATGATCGAGACCCCTACAGGCGTCTAATACACACGCACGGCAGATCGTATTGTGGTTTTTTCACGATTGGTCGAGTGTAGCAGTGGCCCTTATCACTGTCAATGATTCGGGATCGAGCGAACCCCGGTAGCAGCTAGGAATGGATGATCCACTTTTCGTCTCATGAATCCATCGCGGTAGGGTGCTCATCTTAAGTAGTGCTCAGGTCGGACGCACAGGTCGACGGCGACCATTCGATTCAGGTACATTATCCTTGACTATACAGGGCGCTGGAGATGACAGATGTTCGCATTAGAAGTGCCTCTGATCTTCGCCTTTACAGCGGGGCTGGTAGCCGCATTTAACCCCTGCGGCGCCGCCATGTTCCCTGCTTATGTCGGCTATCAGTTGGACGCGGTGCAGTCCACCGGCAATCCGGTGACGTCCGGAATCCGGGCGATCGTATTGGGTCTAGCTGCGACAGCAGGGTTCATCGTGGTTTTCGGCAGTGTCGGGATAGTCCTGGCGCTCGGAGGAAAGGTAGTCGACAAGTTCCTACCTTTCGTGGGACTTGGTGTGGGCGTGGTCATCACCGGAGTTGGGCTGTACCTGTTGATCTCTCGTCGCAAGATCGGGATCATGGCCGCGAGCCGCGTGAACCTGGGACAGGGTAAGGGCGTACGCAGCGTGTTCCTGTTCGGGATCGCCTACGCGCTGGCTTCCCTCAGTTGCGCACTACCGGTCTTCCTCGCAGCCGTAGGCATCGTCGCGGGCCAATCCCTCAGCGCCGGTTCCGTTGCGGAGACGGTCATCGGGTCTGTCACATACGGAATCGGGATGGGGTCGGTGTTGGTAGCGGCGACCGTCGGCGTCGTCTTCTTCAAAGGGGCTGTAGAGAAGGGTATTCGCGTGGCCCGACCTTATATCGAGCCCATCGGCAACGTGGCCATGGTCGGGGCGGGGATGTACCTGATCTACTACTGGGCGTTCGGTAAGGGAAGCGATCTGCTGGCTCTGCGAACTGAGCAATTCTTCGGCTAGGCGCGCTCTAGTGTCTCCATGGCACCGTTCTACCGAGACGAAAGAACGCCTTCATAGTCTCTGGAGCCTCTGTAGGCTGCAAGATTTCATCTCCCGCGTTCATCGCCCCACAGTAGAATATGAAGGCGTGGAGAAAACGAGAAACCACGCTCCACGCAGGCCTCGGCCACCCACTTCCCACGCTCTCTCATCGCCTCAGCCGTTACGCCCTCTGGCATCAGCATGATGCGTTCGGAGGCCAGCCCGTGTTTCGCGACGATGGCGGCTACTTCGTCGACGTCGGGCGGTGCCGCAACCACGAATTTGAAGTACGCGGTGTCCATGTGTCCAAAAGCGGAGAGCGCGTCGGGTACCTCTCGTGCACGTGTTATGTTGCCCGAGTTCTCTAGTTTCGGAGAGACATTCCACTGGGCGATGCCCTCGATCATCTCCGGCGAAGGGACGATGGTACCGTTGGTCTCTACTTCGCAGTAGAATCCCTGCCCCGCAAGAGAAGCGACCAGGGGCGCTAGAACGGCTTGCTGCAGCAGAGGCTCTCCCCCAGTGATAACCAGGCGCGGCCTATCAAACGCGCGGACGCGCCTTTCCACCTCATCTAGATCCATCTCGACTACCCCATCGGCGTAGTCGAAGTTCCGCCAGTCCCATGTGTACCGTGTGTCGCACCAGGTGCAGGCAAGATTGCACGTGGCGAGCCTCAGGAAGACCGTGGGGGTGCCTGCGCTGACTCCCTCGCCCTGGATAGAGTGGAATATCTCCGGCTCACCGGAGGGCTGGCGACTCACCTTCAGCAATGGAACTCCTTGTTGCAGTTGGCCTAAGAGTCTTGCGATAAGAACATATCAACAAAGAAATCGATGGATTTCGGATTGGCCATCGCGCCCTCAGAGACGGCTTCCGCTAGCGGGACTCCCGCCAGTACCCTCTTGACCGGAATCTCAAGCTTCTTGCCGTTCAGGGTCTTGGGCACCTCGTGTATGGCATAGATGGCATCCGGGACGTGGCGGGGCGATAGCTCGGAGCGAATCTTCTTGCGCAGCGCACCTGAAAACTCATCGTCCAATTCGGTTCCATCGACCATCACAACGAACAGCAGTAGTTTGCCCGTCTCCGCTCCATCACCCGTGTCAACGACAAGGCTGTCGGCAACTCCATCAACAACGTCCACTACCCGGTAGAATTCGCTCGTGCCCATCCGAACACCACCGCGATTCAGCGTGGCGTCGGAGCGCCCGTAGATCATGCAGCTGCCCTTCGGGCTGATCTTGATCCAGTCGCCGTGTCTCCATACGCCTGGGAAGCGCTCAAAGTAGCTCTCGGTGTATCGGGCATTACCGGGGTCGTTCCAAAAATAGACGGGCATCGACGGCAAGGGCTCGGTGATGACTAGCTCGCCTACCTCGTCAATCAGAGGCTTGCCGTCCTGATCGAACGCCTCTACTTTTGCCCCCAATCCAAGACATTGGATCTCTCCCGCTCGCACGGGTAGCAGTGGTGACGAACCCACGAAGCCAGTACACATATCGCTTCCGCCGCTGAAGGAGGC
>CAUZNX010000008.1:0-13463 GCA_963580905.1 Dehalococcoidia bacterium
TGCGCTATCGTTCCGGTCTGACGCGGACGTAGCTCAGCTGGTAGAGCATCACCTTGCCAAGGTGAGGGTCGCGGGTTCGAATCTCGTCGTCCGCTCCATATGAACCCCCTGCTCAGCAGGGGGTTCTGCCGTTTTGAGTGGCTTGAACGGGACAACGATTCCCGGCGCAGGCCAGGGCCAGAATTCCCGTACTCCATCCGAACTCCTCGCGGAGCAAGACGGCGTAGGCAGAGAAACCTTGAACGACAAGGCCGGAGCCGACTGCCGAGGTAAGAGCACCCGCCCACACAATCCGCCAGCCATGGAACAGTTTTTCTTCGTGCCCCTGATTCTGTCGCGTCGCCCGTGTCACGGGATGGAGATCTAAGGGCACGAATCAATTAGCATGACAAGCGTCCTCTGCCCACAAGGATCGCGTGCTGTCTTGCCTGACTCCCCTTCGGTGTCCCCGCTGTGAGTGATGGGCCGACCATACGGTGGATGTTTCATTCGACTGCGATGGTTGCGGACTATGACTTGGCTTGCGAGCGGTTGACTTTGTTGGCGGGGTTGAGGGTTCTTGAGTACAGCGAAAATCCTCAACCCGAGATCGGTCGCCGAGGGGGCATGGTCTGGATCGGCGACAACTCGATTGAATTGGGGCAACCAATCGTCGAGGGTAGTGGCGCGGCCCGGTTTGTGACACGAAGTGGGGGTGGCATGCACTCGGTAGCTGTTCAGGTCGATGACCTTGAGGCAACGATGGTCCACATGGAGTCTTGTGGAGTCCGGATCGCCGCACAGCCAATGAAGGAATTCTGCTTCAGTGATCCCAGGGACACTGACGGGGTGTTTGTTGAATGGGGCGAATTTGAACTTGAAGTGGATCCTAGGTTTGGCGCAACCATCCCCCCGTTCGCGACCGAACCGATTCTCGAGGTCGTCCACCATGCATTCGTCGGTGCAATCGTCGAAGACCCTGAGGCCACAGCTGAGTTGCTCTGTCGTCTCCTCGGGACTTCGGTTGTCTTCGAGAAAGCCAATGCAGGGAAGGGAGAGCCTCGGTTTGGCGTCTCCCTTGGTGATTGCGTGCTTGCGCTTTACTGCATGCCCAAGGGACAGAGCCTTGAACTTTGGGGTCGCCAATATGGCCGCGCTCGCACCCACCTGCTTGCCTTGAGCGTGAGGGACATGTCGAGAATCGAGAAAATTCTGGCGGAACACCATTTCACCGTCCTTCGGCGTTCCGAGACGGGCATTGTGTTGGATCCTTCGACGACAGGTCACGTGCAGGTCATGCTCGTCGAAGATCTTCTCCCTGGCGATCCGAGACTGGACTGACTGAACAGGTTCTGTTGGCCGCTCAGGTTTCGGAGCGACCAGAAACCCCGGGAACCGGGAGGGCCTGTTCAAGTAGCTGAGGAATAGCCTCACCAAGTTGTTTGACGTCCCAGCGTCTTTCGATCTGCTGTGACGGACCAGCTCTCCAACCTTCGGAGATTCCGACTAGGCCGCCAACGGCGTTGAAGACACGACCAGTCACTCCATGTGATTCTGGGCTCGCCAGCCAGGCCACAAGTGGGCCGAGGTTCAATGGACTTAACTGGTCGAACTCGGCTTCGGCGAACGTTCTTTCCCCCGTCGGCCTGTCGTCGGTCATTCGAGTCCGCGCCTACATCTGCACGACAGACGCCCGGGGGATGATCGTGGCTCGCTACTTTGGTGATGCCGGTATAGAGGCGTTTCGGATGCACGAACAGGAAGGCTTGGGAGACGAGTAGTCACGTCTTCTTTATAGGTCGCGGTCAGACACGGCAATAGTCGGACCGCGCGGAGGACAGTTTCGTGAGTTGGATGTGGCGGTTGTCTTGACTAATCAGGCGAGATTTATCGACGTGACAAGCCGATCCGTTTTGGCGTGACCCAGTTCACGTCGCTTAATGTGGGCAACATGGATCTGCCAGACGGAATGATCTCCTACGGGGATCGTCTCGCAAACCTCGCTAAGGAATGTGGCGAGGCAGACGCACTCGTGTTTCTTGCCTCTGATGGTTCAAATGAACACTTCTCTTGGAGACACCTCGAGGAGAGGTCCAACGCACTTGCTTGGAAACTCACCGGTGAAGGAGTAGGCGTAGGCGATCGCCTCGGCATCAAGATTCGTAACTCACCCGATCACATCTTGCTGGCTCTTGCGGCGTGGAAGATTGGAGCCGTACCCATCCCGATCCGGTGGGATCTCCCCGAATGGGAACTGGACCGTGTGCTTGCAGTACTGGACGCAAAGAAAGTTGTTGAGAAAGGGCACCAGATCCTCCAACTGGGACCGGAGTGTCGCATCGACCCCTACCACTCGGAAATTTCCCCCCACGCATCGGGAGTCATGAGTTCGGGTTCCACTGGATCGCCCAAAGTGATCCTGCGTCTGGTTCCTGGTGTTTACGTCCCTGGGGCCTCTTCAAATCGATTGGTCGAGGCATACGGCAAACTCGGTCCGCAGATGGTTCTTGTCCCGGCGCCTCTGTACCACAGCAACGGCTTTATGGCGCTCGGAAATCTATTGGAGGGTGATCGACTGCTTCTACTGGAGCGCTTTGATGCGGGCCTGTTGCTTGGCGGCGTTGAGGATCATGGCGTGACCGGCATGGTGGCGACAACGGTGATGCTCCAGCGCCTGGCCCGGCATGAGGACTTTGGCAAACGCGACCTTTCGAGTTTGGATTGGGTGATGCATGGTGCTGCTCCATTGCCGGATTGGTTAGCCAAGCGATGGATTGAACGAATATCGCCAGAAAAATTCTTTGTTTGCTACGGTTCTAGCGAGGGCATAGGGGCGACCTTCGCGCGCGGTGATGAATACCTTGAACATCCGCTGACAGTCGGTCGCGGGGCAATGGGTACTGATGTGCGAATCCTCGGCGAAACTGGAGAGGCACTTCCGACTGGAGAGATTGGCCAAATCTATATGAAGTCAGAGCACGGGATTTTGGCAACTTACGTCGGTGACGTACCCCCGATTCCGGTGACAGAAGACGGCTATAGCACGGTCGGGGATTTGGGATGGCTCGACAGCGACGGTTACTTATATATCGCTGATCGGCGGGTCGACATGATCGTCACGGGTGGCGCCAACGTCTATCCGGCCGAAGTTGAGGCTGCGCTGAGTGAGCATCCGTCGGTTGCCGATGTGGTCGTGATCGGCCTTTCCGATCCAGAGTGGGGACGTCGGGTTCACGCCATAGTGCAACTCGAGAAGGACGTTATTGGGCCCTCTGCTGACGAACTCATCGACTATGCGGGAGACCGTCTCGCCCGCTACAAGACGCCAAAATCTGTTGAGCTCGTTACGGAAATCCCACGTAGCGAGGCAACAAAGGTGAATAGGTCGGCGCTGGTCGCCGCCCGGGAGGTGTCCCCGGGGTGATTCTTCGGCTATGTCTCTGTGGGTGGATGGCTCTATGACCGCAACAGAATCTCCCAGACAGGCTGACTTCTCTTTGGAAGCGGATCAAGAGTCTGTTCGCGATACCTTTTCGGCGTTCTTCTCACGTGAATCGCCCGTCAGCCTGGTTCGAGAATGCGAGCCTTCCGGTTTCGACTCCGGTCTCTGGGCAAAGTTGAGCGATCTTCGAGTTATTGCCATGGCAGTGCCGACCGCTCAAGGTGGTGACGGTGCCGGTTGGGTCGATTTGGTTATTCTGACAGAGCAGTGGGGTCGGACCCTTGCGCCAATTCCGCTTGCGGAGAGCATCGTCGCAACGCGTGCGGTAGCTGCTGGGGGTGCTGATGTGCCCGGAGAATGGTTGGAGTCGGCGATTGCCGGCGAGCGCCTGCTGACCTTCGCTCATCATCCAGCGGTACCGGGACAACCTCAACTCGTCCAGGCGGGAGCGGTTGCTGATGCGGTCGTGGCACTGGTTGATGACCACCTGGTTCTGGCATTTTCCGAGTCAGAGCTGGCGATCGCTCGGAATCAGGGCCGAACTCCAATGGCATGGTGGGAGATTGCGGGGCCGGAGACTGGTTCTGTAGTGTTGGCCTCCGGAGCGAGGGCTCGTGAGCTCTTTTCAGCAGCGAAAAGGGAGTGGCGCCTTCTGATGGCAGGCGCACTTGTTGGCATGACCAAGGGCGCCCTTGATATCGCTCTGGCCCATGCCCGGGACCGGGTCGCATTCGGGGTGCCGATTGGTTCGTTTCAAGCCGTCGCTCATCCACTAGTAGATGTCGCCATGGATCTCGAGATGGCCAGAAGGATCACCTGGAAAGCCGCATGGTGGGCGGACCATGATCCCGCTTGTGAACACCAACTAATTCCGATGGCCTATCTATTTGCTGAGGAAGCTGCGGTTCGTAGCGCGACGGTTGGGGTCCACACGCTCGGAGGAGTGGGATTCACTTTAGAAGCAGATGAGCAGCTGTTCTTCAGGAGGGCCAAGGGTTGGACACTTATGGCGGGTGATCCTCTGGCGGAATTGGATGCCATCGCAGATTTCGTCCTCGGTCCGATACGCGACAACGGCGCATTGTTGGGAGCCACGGCATGAACTTCGATCGTCTCGAACTCGATGAGTCAACGAGGGCCTTCTGCGGGGAAGTGCTCGATTTCCTCGATGAGCATCTGACCGAAGAGGTCCATCAGGAGGAATGGGAGACAGGGGCTGGGCACAACGTGGCGTTTCACAAAGCACTCGGGGAACGCGGATGGATCCTGCCTACTTGGCCAGAGGAGAACGGAGGTGCAGGTTTAGGTTCCTTAGAGGCTGCAATTCTCGAAAGAGAGTTGGCAGTGCGGTACGCCCCCACTATCACGAAAGGTACAACGACGCTGGTCTTAAGCGCTGTGGTTCGGAGTGGAGGTGACGACCTCAAGGAAGAGGTTTTTTCAGGGGTTGCCTCAGGTGACATCTGCTTTTGTCTCGGATACACGGAACCCGATGTGGGCTCCGACCTTGCGGCCGTCAAGACCAGGGCGATTCGTGACGGTGATGAGTGGGTAATCGATGGCCAGAAAATGTTCACGACTGGGGCCCAGAATTGCCAGTATGCGTTCCTCGTTACTCGGACTAACCCCGATGCCGCGAAGCATAAGGGAATCACGATGTTCCTTTGTCCGCTAGACGGAGTGGAGATCCAAGCCGTGCACACGCTGGGCGGTGAACGCACCAACATGGTATTTTTTGATAGCCACCGGATTGATGACAGATATCGACTTGGTGAGGTTGACAAGGGTTGGGAGATTCTGATGGGCCCGTTGAATGCGGAACACGGGATGGGTGACGGCGATCGCCCGAAATTAGAACAACGGGGTGGGATGTATGGCGGTGCAAACGTTGAAGCCTTGCGGGTGGCGATCGAGTGGGCACACGAGCCGGAGTCGGGCGGTGGGTGTCCGGCCGATGATCCGAGTACTCGTCGAAGGCTTGCCAGAGTTGCCCTTGATTTGGAGGCAATGTCATGTGCTCCGGGGCCGATGGGACGGATCATTTCCTCCGAATACTTCATACGAGACGCGGCAGATCTCATAGATCTTGTTGGGGCACGCGGGTTGTTGGAACGCGGTGAGCACGGGTCCGTGGGCAATGGCTGGTTGGAGTATTGCCATCGCTTCGCCCAAGGTACGGCTACCTATGGGGGCACGACCGAAGTGCACCGCAACATTGTCGCCGAGCGGATGCTCGGCCTTCCGAGGAGTTCACGCTGATGAAGAACTTGTTTTCCGTCGGCTTCACAGACAGAAGGAGCGTTTGATGTTCGATCTCGTACTCCGTGGTGGCAGTGTCATTGATGGGACAGGTGGCCCAGTTGTTTCCGCCGACATCGGAATCACCGATGGGAGATTGACAGTTATCGGGTCGGCAGATGCTGGAGCACGTGAAACGAAGGACGTGTCGGGTTTAATGATCGCCCCAGGATTCGTTGATCCGCATACCCACTATGACGCCCAACTCCACTGGGATCCGTATGCCACCCCATCTAGTTGGCATGGAGTCACAAGCGTGATCGGTGGTAACTGTGGGTTCACGCTGGCGCCTTTGAGGAGTCAAGACGCGGATTTCACTCGCAGGATGATGGCTCAAGTAGAAGGAATGCCTCTCGCTGCGTTGGAGGAAGGGGTGGGATGGGGTTGGGAGAGTTTCGGCGAGTTCCTCGGCGCGCTTGATGGCCGTATTGCGGTCAACGCGGGCTTTCTGGTCGGACATTGTGCGCTTCGTCGTTATGTCATGGGGGCCGATGCCTCCCAACGTTCTTCAACGCCAGAAGAGCTTCTCGAGTTGGAAGATTTGCTGAGTCGTTCTCTTCAACAAGGCGGGCTTGGATTTTCAACCAGTCTTTCCTCAACCCACAACGATGCAGATGGTCGGCCAGTACCGAGTCGTCTGGCCGGCGAGGATGAAGTCTTGGCACTGTGCTCCGTCACGGGCCAACATGAGGGTACGTGCTTGGAGGCAATTGTTGAAGGTTGCCTTGGCGAGTTCAGCGAGGCAGAAATCGAACTTCTGGCTGCTATGAGCGCCAGGGCTGGTCGTTCGCTCAACTGGAACGTTCTTTCCGTGCAGGCGGAGGAGGCATCGCGGGCTCAACATCAACTTCAACCGTCGCATCGTGCGCGAGAACTTGGTGGCCGAGTAGTTGCATTGAGCATGCCGGTGTTCTCGGAAAACAACATGAGTTTCTTGACCTTCTGTGCACTGTGGCTGCTTCCGGGATGGAGAGAGATTCTGGACGTGCCAGTGGAGCAGAAGATGCAGAGTCTGATGGATCCCAGCGTGCGGGCGCAGATGCTTGCCAGAGCACAGGGTTCGGAAACGCTTTCCCAGCTTGTCGAGTTTGAGCGATACCTGATCGGTGGCGACGTGCTGTCGGAAGCTAATGCGGACGCGCGCGGTCGGCTAGTAGGAGATATCGCAAACGAGCGTCGTCAGGACCCTTTCACCTGTTTGGCTGAAATCGTTGTCAACGACGAATTGGAAACAGTCCTCTGGCCACAGCCCAAGGCCGACAGCGCCGAAGATTGGGCGTTGAGGCGCAGTCTGTGGGAAGAACCGGACGTCCTCTTGGGGGGATCAGATGCCGGGGCCCACTTGGATCGCCTGTGTGGGTCGGCCTATCCAACACGCTTCCTAGCCGACTGCATCCGAGGGCGCTCACTCGTGTCCTTGGAGCGGGCGGTGAACTTGATGACTGACGTTCCAGCCCGGCTGTTCGGACTTCGCGAACGGGGTCGCATTATGCCAAACTACTGGGCAGACCTCGTCGTATTCGATCCGGAGACCGTGGGTGCATATCCAGCACGAGTTGTTCATGATCTGCCGGGGGGGAGCAAGCGTCTGCTCGCAGATCCGATTGGCATTCGGAGCGTCTACGTCAACGGTATTGAGACAATCAGCGATGGAGTCGTGCTTGGCACAACGCCGGGCACGGTCTTGCGGTCAGGCCGAGATACAGAGACCGTGACGACGAGGTGAGTGCCGAATTGCATAGCGAGCCGCCAATGGAAGTTCCTCGGATTATCTCGGTCGACGATCACGTGGTTGAACCTCCCGAGCTTTGGACAGACCGCCTCCCAAGAAAGTACCAAGATCGAGGACCACGAATAGTTCGTGAACGGGGGCGGAACACGACAGATGGACAACGCCTCTGGGTCCCAGACCCGGATGAGGATTGGTGTGACGTCTGGTACTACGACGACCTTGTATCGCCGATGAATCGCCTCTCCGTGGCAGTGGGACTAGGCGAACTAGCGGTCGGAAACGTCACGTTCGATGAGATCCTTCCGGGAGCCTGGCTCCAGAAAGAACGCCTCGAATGCATGACAGAGAACCACGTAGACGTCTCTATCTGTTTTCCGAACATCCTTCCGCGTTTTTGCGGGCAGACGTTCCTCGAACGAGAAGACAAAGAACTAGCACTGCTCTGTGTGCGCGCCTACAACGACTGGATGATTGACGACTGGTGCGCAGGGGATGGCGTTGGTCGTCTGATCCCGTTGACGATTGTGCCCTTATGGGACATGGACCTGGCAATCGATGAGATCGTTCGGTGTGCCGATAAGGGAAGCCATGCAGTGGCTTTCTCGGAGAATCCTTACCCGTTGGGACTGCCTTCCATCCACTCAGGCGAATGGGACCCATTCTTTGCTGCGTGCGAATCAACCGAGACCGTGGTGTGCATGCACATCGGATCCTCCTCGACCATGCCCCAGACAACCCCTGACGCCCCAATGATCGTTAGTTCGACGCTTACGTTCCAGAACGCGATGGGGTCCATGATCGATTTTATCTTTTCGGGGACCCTTGCAAGATTTCCGAATCTGGTCCTGGCCTATTCCGAAGGGCAGGTGGGGTGGATGCCCTACATTTTCGAGCGCATGGACAAGTTGTGGAGCGAAAGGGTCGATAACTCTTTCGGGAGCGCCCTTCCCGAGGCCCCCACAACTTATGTGGCAGGACGTGTGTACGGCTGCATCTTCGACGACGAGACAGGACTCTTCAATAGGGATCGTATCGGAATGGACCAGATCACTTTCGAGGTTGATTTCCCGCACGCCGACAGCACATACCCGCATACCCTCGAGATCGCTGAGACGATTTGTCGCAATGCCGGTCTCGACAGTGGAGAGATCTACAAACTGATGCGCGGCAATGCCATACGTGCCTTCGGTCTCGAACGTTGGGGAATAGTCCAGTAGATAGATCAAATCAAGCCTTCGAGCCCAACTATCCAGTGGTTCGGCCCGCCTATGCCGCTGTCGGCGCCAGGGAAATTTTCTCCCGCGAGATGATCCGGTACCTAGCGTGCTCGTTTGTTGAACCGACCACTGCCGATCGTTTCATCGCCACAGAGACGCTGGGTCGTGGTTCTCAGATCGGGGAGTAGCGAGAGGATGCAAACCCCACTGCGCCAATCCGGTGGTCGTCGCGGCCAGCATCGACAACAGTCACCAAAGCTCGATCGGATCCCAACGGTTCAGCCGAGGCACGACCTGGACCGATTCGGATCGTCGACAGATAGTGGACGCTGATCTCAGAGATTGGGGCGCCTAACCGCTTTTCGGCTGCGAATTCCATCAGTGCGCAGACTACGCCCCCCTGAAGGGTACCTGTCGGCTGCAAGGTGTAAGGACGCCGCTCGACTTCAAAGACGTGTTCTTCGGCTTCGAGGATTCCTAATTCTTCGATGAATGGCCGCCGCATGCCTTTCCCCGTCTCAAGGCGTTCAAGAGAACTTTCGAAGGGCCCAGATGCTGGTTGAGGGGCGAGCATAAAGGTAACCCACGAATGTGCGACAAGACGGCCGTCATGATGGAAGACAGCTTCAGCCGACGAGAGCGTGCGTCCTTGTTTGACCACACGGGATTCGGCTTCTAGCAAACCTGGCCCGATTGGCGCGACAATCCGGGTGGAGAGATCAACCGTCAGCGCAATCGTCTCGGTCATGGAACTAAGCAGGACGCCGGTTATGACGTCGGCTACCGAAGCGAGGACCGAGATTCGGACTTGGTTGCCTTCCGGTTCGGTGAGTTCGTCACTGACCTCGAGTCTTGCGCTGATCCCGTTCTTCACTGGTCGGTAGGTGAACGGAAGATCCTCAAGGAAACTTCGGCCGCGATCATTCGATGTCGTCATCGCACTCCAGTCAGTTGGCGCTAGGCCGACCCAAACATGGGTCCAGATCGTGCCCTACCGGTGCGCAGAACCTTGGCAAGTAAGGTCCAACAGGTTCGGGTCTTTCGTTGACGGACTCGTGGGTTAGGCAATCGTTTGCTACTCTCGGAGCAAGCGATATCCCGTTCGCCAATCTTAGATTGGACGGTACCACCCGAAGTAGGAGTAGCAGCCAATGCCTTCCCGAATCCTTGATTTTCCGGTATTCGACGCTGACAACCACCTGTACGAGACGCCGGAAGCGCTGACCCGGTATCTCCCTGATCACCAACGCGGTGCCATTGACTACATTGATGTTCACGGCAGGACCAAGATTGTCGTTCGGGGTCAGATCACCGACTACATCCCCAATCCGACATTTGAGCGCATTGGCCAACCAGGGGCGCTCGAGGACTACTTCCGAAATGGAAACCCCGAGGGAAGGCCCTATCGGGAATTACTCGGTCGAGGAATTGACTGCCCGGCGGCATTTCGCACAGCGGAAGATCGGGTCAAGCTCATGGATGAGCAAGGTATCGACTACGCGATCATGCTTCCGACGCTGGCGAGCCTCGTCGAAGAACGCACCAAGGACGATCCTGACCTGACGGCGGACATTGTCCACGCCTTGAACCGCTGGATGCTCGACGAATGGCCGTTCCAATTCGAAGGACGCATCTTCTCCGTACCGATTATCACACCTGGCCTTCTTGAAAGAGCCCTCGGCGAACTCGACTGGCTCCTCGAACAAGGCGCCAAAGTCATTCTGATGCGTCCAGCCCCGGCCTGGGGCTACAAGGGCCCACGGTCATTTGCTCTTCCTGAATTTGATCCGTTCTGGGAACGGGTGCAGGACTCCGGAATTCTCGTCGTACTGCATGCCTCGGATAGCGGCTACACGCGCTATATGAATGAATGGGACGGCAACCAGCGCGAGATGCAGGCCTTCTCCAAAGTAAGCCTCTTTCTTTCGTCAGTCCACGGACAACACCGCGATGTTCAAGATGCCGTTACCTCGTTGATTACACATGGAACCTGTTGGAGGTATCCGGATTTGAAAATCGCGCTGATCGAAAATGGCGCCGGGTGGGTCCCGGGTCTTCTGCACCACCTAGATCATGTATACGGACAGATGCCTCAGCAGTACGAGATGCTCCCGTCGGAGACGTTCAAGCGCAACTTCTTTATGCACCCATTCCACGAGGAGGACCCGAGTGGACTTGTGGAACTCCTTGGAGCTGACCACGTCATCTTCGGTTCCGACTTCCCGCATGTTGAAGGTCTCGCTGATCCGATTAGTTACGTGGATGATTTGGCAGGACTTGCCGAAGAAGACGTCCATCGGATCATGGGCGGGAACATGATGAGACTCATTGGGATTGAGGAGACTGTCCCCGCTTAACGGTCTTGTGTCGCTTCTCAAATCCAACAGCCGTTGTGCTTGATCTCCAAGGTGCAGTAGCGGTTGTCACCGGGGCAACGCGAGGGATTGGCCGTCATACTGCGCTAGCCCTTGGCGCACGCGGTGCGCGCGTAGTTGTAGTAGGTAGAACGGGAATACCGTCGGAAAACCCGATGTTGCCTGGTTCCGTCGAGGAGACGGTCGCCGAACTCCAACAACTTGGAGCCGAGGCGATCGGGGTCACCGCCGATCTGGTCGATGAGGCGGCTACATCGGAAATCGTGGGAAAGACCCTTGCAGCCTTTGGTCGGTGTGACCTTCTCGTTAACAATGCGGCGTATACCTCCAACGGGGCGGTTTTGGATATCCCATGGCACCGTTGGCAACGAGCGTTCCGGGTCCAAGTGGTGGCACCCCTCCAACTTTGTCAAGGGTTCCTCCCCGGCATGATTGAACGAAGATCGGGATCGGTCATCAACGTGAGTTCAGGAGCCTCGCAATCGATGACACCGGGCCTGGCCCTCTACGGCACAAGCAAACAGGCCATGGAACGTTGGTCGGACTTCCTGCACCAAGAGGTCGTTTCTCACGGTGTAGCAGTGAACACGCTTCGCGTGGATCGCATCGTGAGTACCGAGGGCTGGCATTACGTGGCCCGGACACAGGGTCTCGATGTTGCGACGGGTGGCGGTGACATGTCGGGGGTCATAGATCCCGGGCTAGCAGCGGAATTTGTCCTCTGGATGGCAGGGCGCCCGTCGGGTTGGTCAGGCCAGACGGTTGGCTTCGAGGAAATTACAGCGCTGGGTGGTCCTGTAACCCCGCATATGGGAGGCTCGACGATCTGATGGAACCGGAGAGGGCAATATGAGGATAGATCTCAGTGAAGAACAGACGTTCTTCCAGGAGACCGTTCGCCGCTTCGTAGAGACCGAGACCCCCGTTAGTCGAGTACGAGAAATTGCTGAAACCCCCGATGGTTTCGACCATGACTGGTGGCGCCAAGCGTCCTGTCTCGGAGGCGGAAGCACAGAGATGGCCCGCAATATCATCAGCGAACGGATATTGCGGATGCCCAGGGAGTATGCAGCCGACCGGGATACTGCTTTCAGCGATGTCCGGCGTAGCCGGAATGTCTGAGATGTCCTGCGCATGTTTCGGCTGAAGGCCAAAAGCGATCGACAGTGCCCGAATTCGGATCAGGGATCCGAATTCCGGAACTTGTTGCTTGCCATCATCTGGTGGGTACGTCGTTGTCCGCGGGTCCTGAATAGATTGCCCTCCAGACCTTTGGCCCACCAGAAAGACGCACCGGGGAGCGACTCCCAGATAGAGATGGCGTCCCTCTGTGTGCTGGACCTCTGTGTGCTGGAATTTCCAGCGATGACCCAGTGCAGCGGAGCTTAGATGAACCCAATAAATCAAGAGGTTTCGAACTTCACAGGCCAGGTGGCTGTCGTCTCAGGAGCGTCCCGCAATCCGAGCATTGGACGTTCCGCGGCTTTTCAACTGGGGCTCAAGGGAGCTTCTGTCGTCATCAACGCCAGGGAAGCAGCGCCGTTGGAGCGAACGGAAGCCGATATGCGAGAGGCCGGGATCGAGGTTGTCTCGATTCCCGGATCGATTGGCGACGACGGGATATCCGAGAGAGTCGCCGATGCGGCGATCTCCAACTTCGGGAGCCTTGACCTATTGGTCAACACCGTGGGTGGTTCGCTTACGCGCACTAGCGCTACGACTCTCAAGCGTTCAGACCTTCTTGCAACACTCGAATTAAATACCTGGGGCCCGTTAGCCCTTATTCAGGCAGCTCTGAATGTCGGTCTTGAGGACGGAGGAGGATCGGTTGTCAACATCTCTAGTGGAACCGTGAACAAGACAACCCCGACGATGGCGGCTTATGCAGCTGCAAAGTCCGCCCTAAACGCCCTCACCCGGACCTTGGCACGCGAATTGGCCCCGCGGGGCGTCCGCGTCAATGGAGTGGCACCTGGGCTCACGCAAACCACCGCGACGATAGAGATGTGGGAAGCGGATGATGGTGCAGCCGTGGCAGGCAATATTCTCCTAGGGACTCTGACACGTGCTGATGACATCGCTGCGGCCTGCGTATTTTTACTCTCCTGCGAAGCCAGACAAATTACTGGTCAGGTCATCGACGTAGACGGCGGCAACCATTTACTGGGAGGAGGTTGGACTCCAATAGGCGACCCGTCTATCGAAGGGTCTTGAGAAGCCGATCGGAGTTGACGGTACCCATTTGGAGTCTGGCAACTTGGGGGCGAAGAAGACCAGTCGTTCGGGGGACGTAAGCGATTTATTGCATAGCGGTTTCGTAACTCCGTGCTGCTTGCTCTGGATAGACGAACCCACGGAGCACTAAAGTACCGACGGATTCGAATCCATCAGTGTCGAACGATCTCGACGATGGCGAGATC
>CAUZNX010000009.1:0-11960 GCA_963580905.1 Dehalococcoidia bacterium
GCCGGATGATGTCCCTGGTGGCAATGCCTGTGCATCCCACACGGGTCGGTGTTGGTGTTTCGGGTCGTTGTCTATGTGATTATGTACATGATGGCGGGTCTGGGGATGCAGAAGGACGCGGTATCCGTGGGGGTAGCGGCAGAGTTCGCGAGGACTGCAATTCAATGAGGAGAGACACAAAAACGATGACAACACAGGCCATTGGTTCGAGGCGAGAGTTGTTCGTGGACTATCTGTTGGTGGACCGTTTGGAGGGGGCCAGCCTGAAGCTGCATGTCCCTCAACCTGGCGGTGTGGCGGTACGTTTCGGCGCGTCGGAGGGGGACTCCGATGATCACAATGCCTTCTATACGACGGTTTTGAAGGATGGCGATACGTATCGGATGTACTACCGTGGCAAGAGCTACCACCGGACGGATGAGGGCTTCGAGTCGCTGACCTGTTATGCGGAGAGCAGCGATGGGGTTAACTGGACCAAGCCGGACCTTGGCTTGGTGGAGGTTGACGGCTCCAAGCACAACAATGTGATCCTCTCAACTGGCTGGCAGTTCTGCCCGTTCATTGACACGCGGCCTGGAGTTCCCGCCGGGGAGCGGTACAAGGGCAATGCGAGATACGACGAGGGGTTGAGGGGATTTGTGTCCGGGGACGGAATCCACTGGACGGAAGCCAGGGGAGGAGTGATTGTCCCTAACGCGCTGAGCAACCACTTCGACTCCCAGAACGTGATGTTCTGGTCTGAGGTGGAGAAGTGCTACGTGTTGTATGCCCGCCACAACGAGGGCGGGAAGCGAGCGGCGGCTAAGGCTACGTCTGTTGACTTCGAGACATGGACCGAGCCGACGCTGATGGAGTACAGCGATACCGAGTCGACCACACCTTCGGAGCACCTGTACACGAACCAGACGCACCCCTATATCCGTGCACCCCACATTTATGTGGCATTGCCGGGCCGGATATTCTTCGACCGGCGCACGTTGACGCCGGAGGATCAAGCGTATGCGGATGCCGAGTTGGACCCTGGTGTCGGCAAGGGAGTGGACTGCTCGGACGGGGTCCTTCTCACCTCGCGGGCTGGGACGACCCGGTACGACTTCACATTCATGGAGAGCCTTGTTCGACCTGGGATCGGTGTAAACAACTGGACGGCTCGCAACAACTACCCGGCTTGCGGCGTTGTCCAGACCGGACCGTCGGAGATGTCGCTCTACGTGAATCGTGACTATGGCCAGCGGAACGCCTATCTCGAACGGTTGACTCTGCGTCTCGACGGGTTTAGCTCGCTGAATGCGCCTTATGCAGGCGGGGAGATGACCTCAAAGCCGTTCACGTTTGCAGGCGATGAACTGGAGATTAACTACGCAACCAGCGCCGCGGGTAGCATACGGGTCGAGCTACAGGATGAGGCGGGTGTGCCGATTCCTGGGTTCGCGGCGGCGGACTGCAACGAATTGATTGGCGACGAGATCGAACGAGTGGTTGCGTGGGAGGGTGGACGTGATGTGAGCTCGCTGGCGGGGAAATCGGTGCGCCTGCGATTTGTGATGAAGGACGCAGATGTCTACTCGTTCCGGTTCCGCGGTGGTGAGGGATAAACCCATATCACAGAGCCGCAGAAGATGAGGCGAGGTTGACCCAGGCTAGCTACTGGTTGACCTGATGGATCATGGATAAGCTCTGCAGGCTGACAGCAAAAAGCCCCGAGCGTGGGGCCTCGGGGCTTTTGTGGACGGGTCAGCGGGGACTGTGACTATATTATGTAGCGGCCATTGCGGGCAGTGTGAGGATCACGCTGGTGCCCTGATCGGGTTTGCTCTCTATCTCGACGGACCCCTTATGCATCTCTAGGATGTGTTTGGCGGCGAACAGCCCGATACCGGAGCCCTTTTCCTTGGTGGTGTGCATGGGCTCGAACAGGTGCTCGGCTATTTCGCTCGGAATCCCGCCGCCATCGTCGCTGATGCGTACGACGACCGAGCCGTTGATCCGAGACGCCGTCGTTCTGATAAGGCCCTTGTCTCCCACCGCATCCATGGCGTTGGTGAAGATGCTGGAAAAACCTTCCCGTAGGAGTACGGCATTTCCAGAAACCTTGGGCAGGTCGTCATCGTAGGACCAGTCGGTGTCGAGACTCTTGTGGTTCTGGAGTCCGGCCATTCCGTACGCTTCACTGAGCAAGGTAGGCACATCGACCTCGACCCACTTCTTGTGGCCCATCGCGGTGAAGTTGTCGGCTAGTTCCTGTATCCGCCAGCCTGCTTCAAGAGCGATATCCAGGTACCGACGATTTGGGTCGTCCTTTTCCAGGTGATACTCGAGGCTCTCCAGCCGACCGATCATGACTACGAGCGGATTTTTTATCTGGTGGCTCATGTCCAGGTACAGCGTGCCTATGGAGGCCATCTTTGCGTTGTTTGCAATGGTGCCCTGGAGTTCCCCCAGATTCTTCAGCGCTCCGGCGAGCTCGGTGTTGGTACGGCCCAAGGACTAGAACGCCACATAGAGGATGATCACCGGCGGGAACAGAGCTAGCGAGGTCCACGGGCTTACGTCATAGAGGACCGCGCCAAGGAATCCGTAGGCAAGCAGGCTTAGTTCTGCCAGCCCGTTTTCGCGAGTCCCGTCCCACCAGAAGCGGAACGGGTTCATGAACATCTGGACGCTGGCGACACCGGTAATCAGGCCGGTGTTGACCAGGTACATTGTGGCCGCTGCCGGGATTAGAGCCGCGGAGATCAGTGCGTCTCCCTGGGACAGGCCGTGGAAGACGTAGGAAGCGAGTCCTACGTATATAGCCGTGACAGCAGTGTTGAAGGGGTGCTTGTACCACGGCAGGCGCTGCATGATCGTGTAGATGAGAACCCCGGCGGAGCCCACGATGGCCGCGGCTCCGGGTTCCAGCATGATCGCTGCGGCGAATAGCAGGGCGGTGGTCATGTCCGTTCGGACGTTGGGTCCCACCGGAAGCGGGAAGCTTCCTGCCAGAACGATTAGCGCTACGAGAAGAACGCTCTCCACGATCGTTGCTGTGTCCCACGTTATTGACCCGCCAAGGAAGACGAGCCACGCGGCACCAGCGATCGCAGTAATGATTATGTATGCGCGTAACGCCATGGGCGACTTTGCGCTCATCTGCACTCTCCTGGGCCTGTCCAGTGGGACGGTTCGTTTTGGAGGGTCGTCGCGATGTCCTTCTCGTTCAACAAGGGAGACCCTCCACTATGCAAGTTGGTCGTCGTTGCTCGTTCGATGTTGCTGCAGTCTTAGCAGCCTGGGTGACTCGCGGGCACGTCGGTCCTCACGGTGATCCTCTTGCCAACACGTCCATCGGCGGTTCCGATAGACTCGCCATTTGCGGTCAGCTCGACCTCGACCCAGGCATTCTCGTCTGCGTCCTTGTCAGTGGAGGACACCTTGAATGTGACGAATACTTCAACTGAGTTTGAGTCGCACGAGAGACTACCGCACGAGCTGATTGACACACTCTCATAACCCTCCGCGAACTCCAGGACCTCGACATCGGCTCGTCGTGGGACCGACACACGGATGTCGGTGAAGTAGTCGTCGGAGTCGCCACCTACGACCGACCACGCGGTCCGCAGGCTCGTGCCTTCGACGTCAATTTCGGCGTTCCAATACCAACCCCAGTAGGCCTGGGCGGCTCCAGATCCGATTCCAAGCACAGCCACAATCGGAAACAATGCTGCCAGCAGTTTAATACGCCTCATCACAATTGCCTCCTACTAAATCGCGTTGTCCCTAATGTCGCTAATTCCTGTGACCGGAGAGTGACGTCTCCATGAGGTGCTGGCTACACCTCCTCCTCGAGTGCTCAGGTATGAGCGACCTCATCATAATGGCGGCATGGTTTGACTGTAGCGTGAGCGAGGTTTGAATAAAGTTAGAGTTCTTGCTGATCGGCCCGCATGTGACGATGAACACCCGCCACGATTACAATGATCCTGGTCGATACACCTCGACCACACCGAGACAGGGAGTGGAGTTACATGCCAGTCAAAACCGTTGCGATTCTGAGCCCTGGCGACATGGGCCACGCCGTTGGCCGGGCCCTGGTAGATCATGGCCTAGAGGTAATCACATCCTTGGATGGCAGGAGCGATAGAACTCGCAGGCTGGCCTCTGAGGGAAATATCCAGGATGTGCCTGATCTGAAGGAGATGGCCTCTCGCGCTGACTTGATCCTGTCGATCCTTGTTCCCTCCGAGGCAATTGGCGTGGCAAGGAATGTAGCGGGCGCAATACGAGGCATGGCGTCGGCACCTCCTTTCGTGGACTGCAACGCAGTGTCGCCCCAGAGTGCGCGGGTGATGTCTGAGATCATTGGTGAGGCTGGGGGTAGCTTTATCGACGGCTCGATAATCGGCGGTCCCCCGGGCAGGGGAGCGTCCCCAAGGATTTATATTTCTGGGCCTGGCTCCAGAATCATGGCAGAGCTGGATGGCAAGGGGATTGAGGTGCGCCTGATGGGGGACGAAGTCGGTAGGGCATCGGCGATCAAGATGTGCTACGCCGCAGGTACGAAGGGCACGACGGCACTTCACACGGCCCTGTTGACCGCCGCTGAGGCGATGGGTGTATTGGAGGAATTGGCAGCAGAGTTGAGGTCAAGTCAGCCGGATGTCTACAAGCGCATGGAGGGACAGGTGCCGAGCCTGCCAATTTCTGCTGGTCGGTGGATCGGGGAGATGGAGGAGATTGCGGCGGCCTTTGACCATGTTGGGGTCACGCCGGGCTTTCACCAGGGCGCTGCGGCCATGTTCCGTCTTCTCGCTCAGACTCCATTTGCTGTAGAGACGCCCGAAACCAGGGATTCCAGTCGGACGCTAGACGAGACGATCGCCTCGTTGGTGCAGCTGCTGCCTTGATCAGAGTAGGGCGTCCGATCAAACGCTTGTCTGGGAATCGGAACCATCCCCCAGGCCACCAAAACGGTCACCAAGTACCCTTTTGTATGTCCTGCACATCTCGTCATCGTTGGGATCACTCTTGATGCCCGTCAGCAGTGACTGCAGCGAGTCTATGAAGGCGTGGTAGCCTGCGGCGACGCCGCTCCAGTGTGTACCTCGACCACCAGGTTGATGAATACGACGCGCCGTTGCGTCCGGCCCGAATATCTCTTTTGAGTCCACATCATCGCCCATCCGGTCTGTCAGCGAGAAGAGGCATCCGGCTTCATTGGTAATCATTTCAAAACGAAGACAACCTCTGATTTTGCCGTCCACGTCGAATTGTCGGTGGCGCAACGGGCTTAGATCGGAAATTGTCCCCTCCCAGCCACCTACAAACGCGAAGCGCGCACTCTGTTCTATCTCTAATTCGGTTGGCATGAACCACAAAGCCAGACCATGTTTGGTTGCGATGGTGTTCCACAGTCGCTCCGGCGCAACGTCAAGCTGACGTCGCCAGACCATTGTGTTGTCTGTCAGAAATTCCCCGATATTTGATGCCGTGTCCACGATACCCGTTCTAACCTTTGTGGGCCTGACGCTCGTATTGTACGAAAGATGCTGCCATACTCTCCCGAACGATGCCTTGACCGAAGTAAAGCGGGAGCACGTGGATGGCACAGCAACTCATCGACCCCAAAGCCCACAAGCAGCTATTCCTGGATGACCATGCCATAGAGCGAACCTTCGCGATAGAGAGGAAGCTCCACGAACCTACCAGGAAGGGGCCGGTTATTAGGCCCGACCTCAACATGGGACAGGCTCGGGTTGAGTCGTGGATGGCGCCCCTGTGGAATCCCGATAAGGCTTTGTGGGAGTGGTGGTACAACGCCCATTACGGCGAGACTGAAGTGTTTAAGAACCACTACGCGACGTCCGAGGATGGCATCCATTGGGACAAGCCGTTATTGGGCATGCACGAATGGGAGGGCTCCAAGGATAACAACATCGCCCTTGATCCCGATCTGATGGGTGTCTACCACATACTCCGCGACGAGCGAGATCCAGATCCGGCCCGCCGATACAAGGGCCTGTTTAACGCCAAGGACCGATTCCTGGGAGTATCCCCAGATGGCTTCAGTTGGACCATGCTAGACGTTCCACCGATCCCCGCCGAAGACACCTCTATGGTGATATACGACCCTTACACCGAACAGTTTGTGGTCACCGTCAAACATCGCACGGCATGGGGGCGCTCGGTCTGGGTCAGCACGAGCAAGGATTTCAAGAGTTTCACGAAGCCCCGGCTCGTCCTGCATACAGACGAGACCGATCGGGAGATCGGTCGGGAACGGGTGAGAGAGGTTGTCGAGAATCCGGCATATTTTACGCCGCCTATAGTCGATTATGAGGACCACATCGCTGAGATCTACCTGATGCCCTTGATGGCCTACGAGGGCATCTATGTTGGGTTTCCTAACCTGTACAACCCAGTTGGAACCATACCTCCGCCGCGCATGAACTATACGCGTCTCAACCAGGTAGAGCTTGCGATGTCGCGAGACCTGTATAACTGGGAGAGGGTTGCAGACAGGGAGCTATTCCTCGGCGTCGCGCCCTGGGATGGCGTCGCATACGACACCAGTCAGATATCCGTTTGTGGCGCTCCCGTCATCGTGGGCGACGAGATATATATCTACTACAACGGCTACCGTATTCCGCTGTATACGGATCTGTACGAGACCTACAACAGAAACAAGGAGCTTTTCCGCCTGGACGTGGATCCGGCGGTCTTCCAAGACATTGGCGCGCTGAACCTTGCGACTCTACGGCTGGACGGGTTTGTGTCGCTGGACGCCGAAGAGGTGGGCAGGGTGCTGACCAAACCGTTTATGTTCCAGGGCGAGGATCTCTACGTGAACGTAGACGCCAAGTGGGGTGACATTCGGGTCGAGATTGTGGAGGCTGAGGCGGATATCACGGATGGGCCTGTGGGGCCGTCTGATGGACCTGACATCCTCAAGCCGCTTCCGGGCTATGGACGCAACGAATCGGTGCCGGTTAGCGGTGATCACGTTCGTGTGAAGTTGCAGTGGGAGGGCAGTCCCAATCCCAATTTCACACAGCCGGTTCGGGCTAGGTTCATACTACGCCAGGCCCGCCTGTACTCGTTCTGGCTCCAATAGAGTGCTGTGCACTCTGGGTTGGGCTGAGTGAGGAATGCCAGGGGGCAAGTCTGGTTCGAGAGGAAATGTCTCCCGCTTTGCGGGGCAACAACTAGGAGATGCTTGTGAAGACATATAAGGTCGCGATTATTGGTCTGGGTCGAATGGGAAGCACTATTGATGACGAGCACCCGGCACTTGGTCCATATTCGATTCCGGCCTGTTGCCAGGCCAGTGATCGATTGGAGTTGGTGGCGGGATCAGACCTGCACCAAGACAGGCGGGAGGCATTCGGCAAGAAGTGGGGTATTACCGCGCTCTACGAGGACTACCTGGAGATGATCGAGAAGGAGCGTCCGGACATGGTCGCGGTGACCACCAGAGGCACAAGCCTGTTGAAGCCGAACAACAGCGCGCCGTCAAAGGATTTCAGGGAGGACTCCCACGCCGAAATTGGTGCAGCGGTCGCCGAGGCCGGGGTGCCCATGATCTACCTGGAAAAGGCGATCGCCAATACCGTTCGGGGCGCAGATACGCTCCTGGAGGCGTGTCGGAGAAACGGCACGGCCTTTAACGCTGGCGTCCTGCGCAGGTTCTCTAGCTGGGCACAGGTGACCCGAGAAGCGATCGAACGGGGCGACATCGGGGAGCCCAAGGTCGTGGCGCACTATGGTGGTTCGGTCCTGATGCACAATCACGTCCATTCTATCGACACGGTCTCGTATCTGTTGGGTGATCCAGAGATAGTGGCAGTGCGTGGCGAGTTGCACCCCAGAGACATGAAAATCGAAGAAAACCATTTGGCCGAGGATCCACGTGCCACGTTCCATATTCAGTTTGAGAATGGGGTCGAGGCCTTCTCGGTCCCCGGTGGGCCGGTTGAGACAGAGGTGATCGGTTCTGAAAACTCCATTCGAGCTTCGAATACCCTTAATCGCAATGAGGTTGCCGTGCATCTCCGGGCTGCAGATAAGGGCAATGGGAAACCTGATTGGACATCAATCCCGGTTCCGGATATGCCGGGCGGCACCGTGGTGGCGTGTCTTGAGGACCTGGTGGAGTCGCACGAGTCCGGGCGGCCTAGCAAGGCTAACATTGAGGTGAGTCATAGGGTTGCGGAGGCGTTGTTAACGGTGCCAGAGAGCCACAGGCAGGGCGGTGCATGGATTCAGCTGCCGGTCGAAAATCGCGACCTCTATGTCTTCCATGTCTAGGTCCATGTGCAGGCGAGGGTATCGCTTGTCTCAGGGACCATCGTGACGAACTACGTCGAGCTCCATGCGGAGGATATGGCCCGGATAGCCGAGTTCTGCAACCGGAACTTCGACTTTCATAGAGGCCAGTTCGCCGCGGAGCCCTTGCGGAGGACGATTTTCGACGACCAGGACTACAAGAGTGAGCACGGATTCATAGTGTTGGATGGTGAGGGCGTCGTCGGAGTGATGGTGGGTGTACAGAGAGGGCAGGAGGCGTGGCTAAAGCTGTTTGCTGTCGACAAGGACCGTCGCCGGTTGCAGATTGCCCGACAGATGCTTGATGAGCTTGAAGGGCGTTTCCGTAGTGCCGGTGTCAAACGTGTTCACACGCTCAACTCCTCCCCCCATTACGTGATGCCAGGCCTGGATGTCCGGTACACCGCGGGAGTTTGCCTACTTAAGGGACGTGGGTATCAGCTAGACCAATATGTCCACAACATGAGGGTCGATCTCGACTCGGCCGAGTTCGATACGGGCGAGGCAGAGTTGGCTCAGGCAGGGCAGGGGATCATTTTTCGGCGCTTACGTCACGAGGACGAACCGGCCCTGCGACCCTGGATCGATGGAAACTGGGGCTCTAGCTGGAGGACCGAGGCCTGCAACTCGCTAACGAACGATCCAGTCACGTCCCATGTTGCCATTAATGATGGTCGCATAGTGGGCTTTGGGACTTACGACGTGATGGCCCTGACTAGCGGGTTTGGGCCAACGGGGGTGGAAGAGAGCATGCGCGGCCTGGGACTGGGGAAGATACTCCTGTTCAGGTGTCTTGAAGATATGAAGAAAAGGGGCGATCGGCACTGTGAAGTCACCTGGGTGGGACCTATCTCATACTACGCGCACACGGTGAGTGCGAGGATAAGCTCCACGTTGATGCACAGCACCAAGGTCCTGTAAACGCCAATGCTCCCTACTTGCGGGGGAAGATCGGCTCGATGCCCTCCGTGGAGGCGGCGATGGTGTTCTCCTCGCCTTCCATGAGGGGACGCAGCTCCTTTTCGGCCTCAATCATCCACCAGAGGAACTCCGCGTGACCGGGGCTGACGCAGGCGGTCACTGGTCTCGACAGGGTCCAGCGTAGCGCGGTTCGCGCCTCGTCGTAGGTGTCGACGGGGGAGTACCACGGCTTCTTCCAATTGTGCTCTACGCCCTCGGTCCAAGGAGTCTTGGCCAATGTCTTGAGCGCAAGTATACCCATCTGTTTGGCCTGCGCCCTTGCGAGGACTGACGGGCCGAAGTGTCCCTGGTGCCAGGTGACATAGTTGACGGGAAACAGGATCGAGTCGAAATCGTAGTGGTCCATGAGGGCTAGCGCGGCCTCTTCCGTGTGAGCAGAGAAACCAAGGTGCCTGACTAGTCCTTGCTCGCGTGCCTCGACGAAGGCCTCAAGGGCTCCGCCTGGGCCGACTATGGTCTCCACCTCTTCCATAGTCGTGACGGCGTGGAACTGGTACAGGTCAAAGTGGTCGGTTCGCATCCGTTTGAGTGATTCGCGAAGCTCTGATGCGGCTTCGACCTTGGTTCGCATACCAGTTTTTTCCGCCAGGAATATCTTGTCTCTGTATGGCTCCATGGCGGGACCACCCCTCTCCTCGGCTTCGCCCCGGCCATAGGCAGGCCCCATGTCGAAGTAGGTGACGCCCGAATCGATGGCACGGGCCACGGTTTCGCGAGCGAATGCCTGGTCTTCTCCCACAAGGACGATGGCACCGAAACCCACGACCGAGAGTTGTTCCCCGGTCTTTCCTAGTAGCCTGGTTTGCATCGCCCAACCTCCCGTGTTTTTGTGAATCGTCGGCTTCGTGTCGCCAAGATGTGCCTACTCGATGGTGACGCCAATGGTATCTAAGATTGACTCTGCATGAAAGTCCAAAATTTGCGATGCTTAGCTAGCGTATCAGCGAATCATGGATAGGGGAGGTGGATTCGAGGCAAGACGAGGAAATAACACAAAGAAAAGAGCCGGGTCGCTTTGCAGCGACTCGGCTCTTTTTGCATTCTTGTGGTCGAGTCCGGAGGAGAACGGATCGACCTTAGACTGCGAGTTTAGCCCCAGAATAGATTGGGGCCGCCCATTTCCTTGTTCGGGGGACCCTTGGCCTCGGCGGTGTCAGTGTAGGAAGCTGAGTATGCGACCGCGAGGGCCAATACCAGCACCAGGGAAGCGGCTAGGCGGAGAATCAAGGTCTTCATATCAACTCCTTGATTAGGGCTACCGTTCATTTGACTAAAGTAATTGCATGTATGTTAATCGGGGCAAGGTGGACCGTCGAATGTACTTCCCCCTCATTGTCGTTAGGGTGTCCACACCCTAACGACAGAGAATCCTTAGCTGACCCAGAGGTAATTGCGCCTAGCACTAATTCATGCGGATGCGCGGGTCTAGTACGCCAAGGAGGATGTCTGATAGGAGCGTACCCAAAACCGTGAGGGCTCCGAGCAGCAGCACGATGGTCGCAGAGACGAACATGTCCTCTGCAAGCAGCGCTCTTAGGAGCAGAGGGCCTTCGGTCGGCAGGCCCAGAACCACGGAGACGATGACGCTGCCAGACATGAGCACAGGAAGCAGGTAGCCCAGCGTGCTAACCAGTGGGTTCAGCGCCATACGGACCGGGTACTTCAGGATCACTTTCCATTCTGGCAGTCCCTTGGCCCTGGCGGTAACCACATAGGGTTTGTTCAGTTCGTCGAGCAAATTGGCCCGCATGACTCGGATCAGGGCAGCTGTGCCTGCGGTCCCTACCACGAACGCTGCGATCCATAGGTGCTTGGCCAGGTCAGCGAGGCGCGCAAAACTCCACGGCGCCTCAAGGTATTCTGGCGAGAATAAGCCCCCGATACTGAGGTCTGGGAAGTAGGTAAACGTGATCCACAGGAGCCAAAGAGCTAGAAGGAAGTCAGGTACCGCCAAGCCCAGGAATCCGATGAAGGTAAAAGTGTAGTCTTCGATGCTGTGCTGGCGCACCGCTGAGTAGATGCCAATAGGTATAGAGAGGCCCCAGGCGAAAATCGCAGTCGTCCCGGCCAGGATGATTGTCATCAAGAGCCGCTCTCTTACAATCTCTAACACCGGTTTCTGGAACTCCAGGGACGTTCCGAAGTCGCCCTGCACCATCTTCCAGGCCCATTTGCCATACTGGACGAAAAAGGGCTTGTCGAGGCCGTACTGGGCGCGCAGAACGTTTTCCAGTTCCTCCGAGACCGCTGAGTTGCCTGCGTCCCAGTTGCCAGCGAACAGGTCTAGGACGTATTGGTCGACGAAGTCACCCGGCGGGAGCTGTATAACCATGAAAGAGATTATTGACAGGGCCCAGATCGTTATCAGGGCGAGCAGCGAGCGACGGATGATGAAGGTCAGCATTGAACCACGCTCCTAGGCGTTGAGTGCTACGGAGTAGGCTAAAATCAAGCTATGGCCAGTGAAGTGCTATTTTACCACACGTTCAATAACGGGCTCGGTTTCGTGTTAAATCGACAGCATCCCAGCACCCGCAACAGGCCTGGATACGAAGGCGTGACTACCCCCGGTTTCTTGTTCCAGTACGCGCAGTAACCATTCCCTATGCTCTGACTTGACCATCACCACTGCGCATCCCCCCAGGCCGGCCCCCGTGATCTGGGCGCCGATGACA
>CAUZNX010000010.1:0-11744 GCA_963580905.1 Dehalococcoidia bacterium
TTCATACAGGAATCTCCAGCTACGTAAGTTGACATAACATCTATAGTGCGATGTTCGAATTAAGGGTATTGGGACGGGGCAAGCTGCGGTGATTCACCTTGATCTGAGAGCCCACAAACGGACTCCGTAAAGCGAAAGACACGCTCTGGCCCCTGATCGGCGCTCTACGACCCCTCCCCTAGCTGATTGAGAAGCCATGGAGTGTTGCATGAAGTTGCCAATGTTGTTGGAATGGACGCAGTGCGTGGTCGGCCGAAGGCGAAGAATGTTCGCGAAGGTTGAAACGTTTGACTGACTGTGGCAGCCGCCGTGCAACATCGACTTTCTCTAGTGGTGCCGCTTACGAAGGGTAAGGACCAGTTAGCTGGTTTTAGACGTTGACATCGAATCCAAGATCGACTTCCGATGCTGGGACGCCGCCTCGAATACCCCAGTCTTCGCTGGGCGACTCGCGCAAGAGGCTTTTGACATGATGGGCGGGGATGCCGAGTGGTTCGAGGTTCTTCACGATGGCACAATATAGCTTCTTTTTCGCGTCGATGGAACGGCCTATAAACAGATCGATGTTGATGAGCGTATACCTGTCGCTCATGCCGGGGGGCGCTGGGAATCGGTGGGGTTCGTGGACGACGAGACGGATCGTCTTGTCTCCTTCGGGTATCTTGAGCCCCTCGATCATGGCTGCGTGCACCGCGTCGATAATACTTTCTTCCTGATCGGGTGTGTATTGTCGACGGATCTCTATCTCAGCGTTTGGCACGATGGTTCCCCTACATTGGTTCCCCTGTTCACGAGGCGTATCAGCCAGCCACGGCCCCAGCCGTGGGAGACGGCTCTCCTGTTGCGGCTGCTTCTAGTTCGGCGGTTATCTGGTCGAGGCCCTGGCCTGTTAGGGCGGATGTGATGACTGTTCGGGGGTGAGAGCCTATGTTCATCATAGCTTCGGTTTGCATGGCCTTTGATTCGAGCAGGTCGACTTTGTTGAGGACCAATATCCGGGGGCGGTCGCCGAGGTGCATTTCGTCCAGTATGTCCTCTACTGTCTGGGCCTGTGCTGAGGCGTTTTGGTGGCTCATGTCCACGACATGGAGTAGCACCGTTGCGGACTCGATCTCCTCCAGCGTGGCTCTGAATGCGTTTACTACCAGGGGCGGCAGCTTCTGGATGAAGCCCACGGTGTCGGTGAGCAGCATTTCGTGGCCTGAGGGCAGCCTGAGCCGGCGTGTGATGGGGTCAAGTGTCGAGAAGAGCCGGTCCTCGGTTGCTACTCCTGCCTTTGTCATTGCGTTGAGGAGCGTGCTTTTACCCGCGTTGGTGTAGCCGACCAGGCCCACTACTGGGACGCCCTGCTGATCGCGCCGCGTGCGATGCTGACCGCGCTGCCGCCGGACTGCTTCCAGCTCTTTCTTAATCTTGAGAACGCGGTTACGAATCAGTCGTCGGTCGGTCTCTATTTGAGTCTCGCCAGGTCCGACGGTACCGATACCCGACCTTACACCACCCCTCTGTCGCTCCAGGTGGGTCCACTGCCCTGCCAGCCTGGGCAGCAGGTACTCGTGCTGCGCCAGCTCGACCTGCAGCCGTCCCTCGCGGGTCTGGGCTCTACGTGCGAACACGTCGAGGATCAAAGCTGTACGGTCCATTACCTTGACGTCTTCGAGGGCCGCCTCGAGGTTGCGTTGCTGCGAAGGGGCCAGCTCGTCGTCACATATCAGGACATCGAACTTCTTCGCGTCCTGCAGGGCCTTTATTTCGTCGATTTTGCCCTTGCCAAGGTATGTTTGGGTCGGGGCCTTGAGGCGCTGCGATACAGTGCCGACGACGCGTCCGCCCGAGCTACGGGCTAGTTCGGCGAGCTCTTCGAGGGAGTCGTTGAGTGACCAGAGGCTCTTATGGCGACGCCCGGCTACGACCCCTACGCAGAGCACTCGCTCTACTGTGGGTCCGGTGGACTGGGTTCTTTTGGCCATGTTGTCCTCCTTGCGGAGTACGAGGACGTTCTCTCCGCAGATCGTTCACTTCTTCTCGTAAGAAAAATAATAATAATTGTGAGGGACACCCTCACACACCCGGCAAAGGGGGTTTGCCCCTCTCCACGTCTCTGAGGTAGCCGGAGCTACGGACTAGCTTTGCAAGCTCTTCCAGGGAGTACGAAAGAACCCACTACGCAGGATCATATCGCTTCCCACGAAGAAAGAAAACTATCGAGTGTTTGTGAGGACTCTCTCACATACCCGACCCTTTGGCGAGGTTCAGGAAAGGCAATAGGGCTTTTGCCTCTCTGTACAGCCCTTCCGTCATCCCGAGCGACGGGCACTAGCTCGGCAGGCACTTTCAGGGACTACGGAAGAACCTTCTCTGCGGGATCATTTCTCTTTCCACGAAGAAAGAAAAATATCGAGTGTGTGAGAGGGACACCTCACTCACACGGCCCTTTGGCGAACGCAGGACAGGCGAATGGGCTTCGCCCCTCTGCCTTGTGCGTTCGCCGGAGTTGCGCGGCTCACTCTCCGGTGAGTCCTTGAGAGGATGACGTCTCAAGGACCTTACGTGGCGAACCAGCTAGGCTACATGCTCCAGCTTGATAGTCGGTCTACGGCCTTTTCGAGCTGTTCGTCCGAGAGTGTTAGCGACAGCCGCACGTAGCCCTCGCCAAATTTGCCGTAGCTGGTGCCGGGGGAAACGAGCACGTCTGTCTCCTCCAGTAGCCGTTCGGAGAACCCAGCGGAGGTGAAGCCTTCAGGCACGCCAGCCCATACGTAGAGGCTGGCACGTGGGTGCTCGACTGTCAGGCCCAGGGCCCGCAGCGCACCCACGACGAGGTCGCGTCTGCGCTGGTATATCTCATTGCGATCGGTCAACTCGCTATCGGGGATGGCCATGGCCGCGATGCCCATCTGTTGGATGGCCTGCGGCACGCCGGAGTCCATGTTGGACTTGATGGTATGAAGCGCTTCGATCAGCTTGGGGTTACCCACGGCCATTCCAAGGCGCCAGCCGGTCATATTGTATGACTTCGACAGCGAATGGAATTCGACGCCTACTTCACGCGCGCCGTCGATCTGTAGCAGGCTCAGGGGCTTGTAGCCGCCGTACGTGACCTCGCTGTAACATGCGTCGTGCATTAGCACCACGTCGTGGCGTCGGGCGAACTCTATTGCCTTTGCAAACTGGTCCCGCTCGGCGGTCGCGCCTGTTGGGTTGTTGGGGTAGTTGAGCCACATGATGGTGGCCTTTTTGGCTACGTTCTCAGGTATTGCGTCCAGGTCGGGCCAATACTGGTTTTCTTCAGTGAGTGGCATCAGGTGGGACTCGCCGCCCGCGAACAGGGTGCCCACCGAGTAGACGGGGTAGCCAGGATCCGGGACCAGGGCGATGTCGCCCGGCTCGACGAATGCCATCGCGGCGTGTCCGATCCCCTCTTTTGCACCGATGAGGGAGACCACCTCGGTTTCGGGGTCCAGCTTCACGTCGAAGCGCTTCTTGTACCAGTCGGCGACCGCTCCGCGGAACTCCGGCAGCCCCTCGCTTTCCGGATACCGGTGGTTTGGCGCGTCGAGGGACGCCTTGTGGAGCGCTTCGAGCACAGACGGCGGCGTTGGGAGGTCCGGATCGCCAATGCCAAAGCTGATGACGTCGATGCCCTGGGCCTTTTTCGCCGCTATTTTGCGGCTAATCTCTACGAACGGGTATGGCGGGACCGCCCCTACTCTGCCGGCTACCTTCATTTCACTCTCCGAGTTTGATTTTGGTTCGTGGAAGCCAAGAAATTATCGCTGAGCGCGCCGAGGTGATATTTTAAAGCGGTGGAAAGTGTCTTTGCGTTTGGGTTAGCTTAATACGGCGTGGTGTCCTAGGCGGGCCAGTCGCCCTCGAAGACCTCTTCGACAGGGCCTTCGAGGATCACTTCGCCCGTTCCGGGCCAGCGTACCTGGAGCTCTCCTCCTGGCAGAGACACGGTTACGTCGTCGTCGAGGAGGCCGTTTTGGTGGCCTACTGCAACGACTGCGCAGGCACCGGTGCCACAGGCCATGGTCAGACCGGAGCCGCGCTCCCACACCCTCACCTTGACGTGGCTGCGATCCAGAATATTCACGACTTCGAAGTTGACCCGCTCCGGAAACATCGGGTTGTGCTCGACATTCGGCCCCAGTTCATGTAGTGGCACTTCGTCGACCGGTGTGTTGATGAAGGCCACGGCGTGGGGGTTGCCCATCGACACGCAGCTTATCGAAAAGATATCGCCGCCGACGCTGAGGGGGTAATCGACTAGCGTGTCATGGCCCGGCGCAATGACCGGGACCTGGTCGACGGCAAAACGCGGCGCGCCCATGCCCACGATGGCGCGGGTCACTCTGCCCTCCTCTACGGTGGGCGTGACTGTCAGGTCGCCGGAAAGCGTTTCGACGGTCACCGTTGAGCTTTCGGCAGGAACGATTCCATTTTTCATGGCAAAGGCGACTAGGCACCGGATGCCGTTGCCGCACATCTTGCCCTCGGAACCGTCGGCGTTGTACATGGACATACGCAGATCGGCCTGGTCGGATTCTTGGGCGAGGATCAGGCCGTCGGAGCCGATGCCGCGGTGCCGGTTGCTCATGGCGACCGAAAGCGCAGGCCAGTCCATGTCCTTGGCGCGGGCGTCGATGTAGACGTAGTCGTTGCCGGCCCCGTGCATCTTCGTGAATTGCATCGCCTAAACACTCTCCTTGGGAGACCATATTGTAGCATAGGCCGTAGCTAGCGGCGGATGAAGGTGCTACAACGGGCTCGCCCGGTTGCACACCTGGTGGAAACAAGGCTTTGCTGTTGGACCACCGGTAAAACTCGAAGCCTAATCCTCAGCCCAATCCCTGACCTGGGTCGCCGCCGCTTCCACGCCTGCCTCGTCGGCATTGTGCCACGCGATTCGTTCGTCGATTTCGCGGAACCATGCGTGTTGCTGGCGGGCGAAGCGTCGAATACGGCGCTTCGCTGCATCGGCGGCGTCTTCCAGCGTCGTGCCGTCTTGAATATGCTGGCACAACTCGCGGTAGCCAAGGCCGGACATGGACGACAATTCGGGGGCGTAGCCTCGCTCCAATAGCGCCTTCACTTCGTCTACCCAACCCATTACCAGCATCTGGTCGACGCGACGATCCACTCGACTATAGAGGTCGGCGCGGTCGAGACGCAGCCCCACAAGCATCGTGTCCCAGTTGGGCGCAACGCGCCGGGGATTGCTGCTGGAGGTTTCGCCGGACACCGCGAACACCTCCAGAGCCCGGATTACGCGCCGAATGTTGTGTGGGTCGATGCGGTCGGCGGCCTGCGGATCGACTGCCCGCAGCTCCGCGTACAGGGCCTCGGCTCCTTCCGCCGCCGCCCGTGCCTCTAGCTCAGCGCGTAGTTCGGGGGCCGGTGGCACCTCCGGGACTTGCCATCCTTCTATCAGACCCCAGACGTACTGGCCCGTGCCCCCCACGAGTATTGGCAGGCGACCGCGGCTGTGGATGTCGGCGATAACTGTCCGGGCCTGGCGCAAGAAGAGGGCAAGACTGTATGGCTCGTTGGGATCGACGATATCGATCAGGTGGTGAGGGACGGCGGCGCGCTGCTCGGCTGTCGGCTTGGCAGTACCGATGTCCATGTGGCGGTAGACCTGGCGGCTATCCGCGCCGATGATCTCGCCGCCCAGTTCCTGAGCCAGTTGGGTGGCCAGCGCGGTTTTGCCGGTGGCTGTTGCGCCTACTATGGCGACCAGCCTGGGGGTTGGGGCTATGATGTCATTCGCCTTGTGTCAGACAGACGCCGCTGCGGCGCGAGTGAGTGCGACGAAGACGTCGGGTTTGAGGCTTGCGCCGCCGACCAGTGCGCCATCGATGTCGGGCTGGCCCATAAAGTCGGGTATGTTCTCATCGGTGACGCTGCCGCCGTATAGAACAGGGGTGTCTGAGGCTGCCGGGCCGAAGCGGTCGGACAGCACTTGTCGGATTCGCGATGCCATTGCCTGTGCGTCTTCAGGGGAGGCCGCCGCACCGGACCCTATGGCCCAGACTGGCTCGTAGGCTATGGACACGCCATCGATGTTGCTGACTCCCGCAAGTCCTGTCAGGACCTGTCCGTCGACGACGGCCTCTGCCCTGCCCGTCTCGCGCTCGGAGATAGTTTCACCTACGCACATGATGGGACTGAGGCCAGCCTCTTTGGCAGCCGCGACCTTCCTGGCAACGGATTGGCTGGTCTCACCAAAAAGAGACCTGCGTTCAGAGTGGCCCAGGATAACGTAGCTGCAGAACTCTGCCAGCATTCCAGGCGATACCTGGCCGGTGTATGCGCCTCTGTCTTCGTTGTACATGTCCTGAGCGCCCAGGCCGATATCCGTCCCCTGCAGCATCTCAGATACGGCGGCGAGGGCCGTGAATGGAGGGCAGAGCACCTTGCCGACGCCCTTGATCCCAGCAAGGCCATGTTTCATGGCCGCTACGAGCCGTCGTGCCTCGGCGACGGTGCCGTTCATTTTCCAGTTTGCGACGATCAACGATCGGGTCATCGGTAGTTACCTGATCTTAAAGATTTGGGTCATATTCTACACGTTAGCAAAGTGGGTAGGTCGCAGCTCTGACCCTATGGGAGGGCTACCGGCATTCCCGTAGCGGCCGAGATGTCGGCTATGGAGACGGCGCCCACTCGCAGTGCGATCAGGGCCGGGCCGGTGACGTCAAGGATGGTGGAGCCTTCGCCTATCGGACTTTCACCTGCGTCAACTACGAGGTCCACGGCGGCCCCGAGCTGTTCCCTCACCTTGGCGGCGGTCGTGGCCGCAGGCTGTCTGCTGGGGTTGGCGCTGGTTCCGGTGATGGGTGCGCCGAGCCTGCGGGCGATCTCACGTGGCACCGGGTGGTCCGGGACTCGTAGCGCGACGGTGTCACGGCCAGCCGTTGCGGCGTCCGGTATCGCCTCAGACCTTGTTACCACCAGGGAGAGCGGGCCGGGCCAGAATCGATTTGCCAGCTCGCGGGCGACTTCAGACACGTCGGTTGCGTAGAGATCAATGTCCTGTGGATCGGCGAGCAGGACCGGCATCGCCATCCCACCTGGACGGCCCTTTATTACGAACACGCGCGCGACCGCTTTGGGGTCGACGGCGGAGGCCGCGAGGCCGTAGAGTGTATCGGTGGGAATCGCGACGACACCGCTGCGGCTCAGATGGCTCACGGCGACGTCAACCTGGGCGGACAGGGACGGATCGAGCGTGAGGGGTTTGCGGGGTGCCATTTAAAGTTGACCACAATATAGCATAGATGCTAGCCTTGAATCCACAACATAAGAGGTATAAACGCGCTGTCAACGAGGAAGCCCCATAGGTCATCGGCATAGCGTAGACGCTAGCCCTGGACAACCACCACAATGAGCACAAACAAAGAGTCCAACGAAAGCCACAGGCTGGCCGCGAGCGACGATCTTGAGGTCTCGGCGTACCTGGAAATTGCCAAGGAAAAGTCGGGGCAGTCGCCGGTTCCTCAACCTCCAGCGAGGCCCGAACGCGAGTCGATCATCGTCATCGATTTCGGTTCCCAGTACAGTCGCCTGATAGCGCGGCGGGTGCGCGCGTCCAAGGTCTATTGCGAGATTCTGCCCCACGACTCGACGTGGGACAGTGTTAAGGATCTCAATCCGAAGGGCATCATCCTTTCGGGTGGGCCTGCCTCCGTGTATGACGACGGCGCCCCTATGGCTCCCCCGTGGGTGTACGAGTCAGGCCTGCCGGTGCTCGGGATCTGCTACGGGATGCAGGTGCTGGTGCATCAGTTGGGTGGCAAGGTAGCGCCATCATCCCACCGTGAATACGGCCACGCCTCTCTCGCCCAGTCCGGCCCCGGCGAGCCACTATTTCAAGGGTTGCCGTCATCTATGCCTGTGTGGATGAGCCACGGGGATCGGATCGTCGAGCAGCCCCCCGGATTTACCGCACTGGCCCACACCGAAAACTCGCCCATCGCCGCCACCGGCAATGGCAAGGGCATGCTGGGCATTCAGTTCCACCCAGAGGTCGCCCACACCCCCGATGGCAAGGCTCTCCTCGACAACTTCATCCATGATATATGCGGCTGCGGTTCGTCGTGGACGCCGGCCAACTTCGTTGCGGAGTCGATCGAGAAGATCAAGAAGCAGATTGGCGACGGCAAAGTCATATGTGCTCTGTCTGGCGGCGTCGACTCTGCTGTGGCCGCGACACTCGTGCATCGAGCCGTTGGCGACCAGCTAACCTGCATATTTGTCGACAATGGTCTGATGCGGCGCGAGGAACCGGAACGAATTCTGGAGACCTTCCGTACGTACCTTAGGGCGAAGCTGGTCTTCGCCCAGGCATCGGAACAGTTCCTGAGCGGACTCAAGGGCATCACCGACCCGGAGGAGAAGCGGCGCGTGATCGGCGAGACGTTCATCAAGGTGTTCGATGAGCACGCCGAGCGAGCTGGCCACGTGGACTTCCTGACTCAGGGCACGCTTTACCCGGACGTCATCGAGAGCAAGACGGCCGACAGCGGGGTTTCGGCCAAGATCAAGACGCATCACAACGTGGGCGGACTGCCCAAGGACATGACGCTAACTCTCGTGGAGCCCCTGCGCTACCTGTTCAAGGACGAGGTACGCGAGGTCGGGCTGGAGTTGGGTTTGCCAGAGGCGATGGTCTACCGGCAGCCGTTCCCTGGTCCAGGGCTTGCGATTCGCATCATGGGTGAGGTGACCGTCGAACGGCTAGAGACGTTGCGGTCGGCCGACTGGATCGTCATGGACGAGATCAAGGGCAATGACCTGTACCGCGAGATGTGGCAGTCCTTCGCCGTGCTGACAGATGTACATACGGTTGGCGTGAGCGGTGACTACCGGACCTACGGCAATGTCGTAGCCATACGGGCGGTCACGAGTGACGAGGCGATGACTGCGGACTGGGCGCGTCTGCCCTACCAGGTGCTCGCCCGAATCTCGAGTCGCATTGCCAACGAGGTTCCTGACATCAACCGGGTTGTCTACGACATAACAAGCAAGCCTCCGGGCACCATAGAGTGGGAATGATTTTCTTTGTCGGGCAACGCAAGTATTCTCGATCTTTGTACGTTTCCAGGTAGATATTCACATTGCCACATTCATTGCTGGAACGTAGCGACGTCACCGTACTATTGGTCGGTAGCGGGGGGCGTGAACACGCCTTTGCAACGCTGCTAGCTGAATCTCCTAGACTGGACACGCTGTTCGTAGCGCCCGGTAACGCCGGGACGGCTGGGATCGCCACCAACGTGCCCATTGACGTCGAGGACTCTGACGCCCTGGTCGCGTACTCCTTGGAATCAGGGGTCGACTTTGTCGTGGTGGGCCCCGAAGCGCCTCTTGCGGCGGGCCTGGTCGATAGGTTTGATTCTGCCGGGATTCTTGCATTCGGACCGACTGCAGCGGCGGCTCGCATCGAGTCGAGCAAGTGGTTCGCCAAAGAGATGATGCGAGAGCACGGAGTGCCGACAGCTTCAACGCAAATCTTCACAGACTATGATCAAGCTCGCCAGTACATCCTGGCCCAGGAGCCACCCATCGTCGTCGCAACCGATGGTTTGGCGGCGGGCAAAGGCGTCGTGGTAGCGTCAGATCACGATGAGGCTCTGGCCGCGCTCCGAGAACGAATTGGAGATGGCGGGCCCGGCGTTCTGGTTCAGGAATACATGACTGGTCAGGAGATCAGCGTATTCGCATTTGTCGACGGGGAGCACATCTCGCCGATGATTGCGGCCTGCGATTACAGCCCCGTCGGCGATGGCAATGTCGGACCGAACACCGGCGGCATGGGCTCATATAGCCCACCCACAGCAGCGGTATGGAACGACGAGACGGAGTCACGTGTCCGTCTAGAGATAATCGAACCAGTAGTGGCGGCCTTGGCGTCGGAGGGCAGCCCATTTCGAGGGATCCTATACGCCGGCCTGATGCTCACTGTCGACGGGCCAAAGGTCATCGAGTTCAACTGCCGGCTAGGCGACCCCGAGGCCCAGGTTGTACTGCCTCGACTAAAGAGTGACCTGCTGGAAGTCATGATCTGCGTCGCGCTAGGTGATGTGTCATCGGCTTCGCTTGAGTGGAACGATCAGTCACACGTGGCGGTGGTCCTGGCCTCTGGGGGATATCCGGGCAAGTACGCCACGGGGTTCCCAATCGACGGGCTGGACAACATGCCGACGGGTGTCACGGTCTATCATGCGGGCACACGGTTGGACGGCGACAAAGTGATCACAGCGGGAGGCCGTGTGCTTGCCGCCTCTGCCTCCGGAGACACGTTGGAAGCGGCGAGATGCCGGGCATACGAAGGGGTGAGCCGCATCCGGTTTCCAGGTTCGTTCCACAGAGGGGACATAGCCCTTATCCAGTAGGCCTGCAGAGCATAGTGGTGATCTGAGTAAGCGAGTCACGGCGTCAGGAGAATGTTGATGGAAGTCCTGCTGATCCTTATTATTGTCCACTCGCTGGTTTTTGCGGGATTTTGTGCCTCTGTCGCGGGCCTAAAACGCAAGAACAGCGGTAAGTGGCTGGTCCTGGGATTCTTTTTTGGCTTTGTAGCTTTGCTGGTGCTGATCGGATCGCCCAGCGAAACAAGCGCATCCAGCGCATCATGAGCGGCCCAATGAGCGACGTCAACGATCTGCTAGCCGCGTTTGAGTCAGGGGAACTTTTGCGCCCGTCGCCTGACACGCCCAACATCGTCGATCTTGCCAGCGCCGTTGGCGGCCTCGTGGGCGCGTCCACAGCGATCCGCACTCCCGGCGGTGATGCACTAGCCGGCCTGATTGGTCCTTGCGATCATTTGGTGCTGGTGATGGCGGATGGTCTGGGCATGAGCGCCGTTCGTGCGATGGATCCAGACTCCTTCATCCCTCGCCACGTTGCCGCCGAATTACTGACTGTGTTTCCGTCGAGTACGCCTGTGGTGCTGGCTTCATTGGCGACGGGGCGGTGGCCAGCGCAACACGGGCTGCCGTCGTGGCATGTCTATTTGGAAGAGATTGATGCCGTCTCGACGATCATTAAATACGTCAGGCGATCCGACGACAAGGACCTCTCGGAACTGGGGATGGACCCCGGGGATGCGTATACCGTACCCTCGATGATGGAGTCTCCTAGGTGGGACCCTGCGAGCTACCTGCCGAAGAGTCTCGTGGGTTCGGCCTTCTCTACGTATACTAGCGGCAGGAGCCCTCATCACGGCTACGAGAAGTTGGGAGACGCGGTCGGTGCGATCTCCGACCGGGTAAAGCGAGCCTCGTCGAATACGATTAGCCACCTATACATTCCGGATGTGGACTATGCTTCGCATTCGGCCGGAACGTCTAGCCCGATGGCTCAGGGCGCTGCGGCTGGAGTGGACCGTGCGCTGGCTTGGCTGGCAAATGCCCTGCCTAGCGGCGCCAAGATCGTGATGACTGCCGACCATGGCTTGGTCGACTACGCAAAGAGCGATGTCTATTCGATTGACCCGTCGGATCCGCTGATGGCCTACGTCGATCATGAGCCCTGGGGTACCGGCCGGACCATGAGTTTTGCGTGTAAGCGAGGTGCCGAGGCAGATTTCGAAGTCTTGTTTCGGGAGAGATTCCCGGAAGGCTTCTACTTACTGACAGTTGACGAGTTGAAAGAGTTGAGTCTCTACGGGCCTGGACCTTTGTCACGGGTAATGGAGCGGCGTGTTGGTACGCACATGGCTGTATCGATGGGTGCCT